>DNUI01000243.1 GCA_003508565.1 Syntrophaceae bacterium | reverse complement strand
CTCGGTTCGGCATCCGTGAGTAAATACCGGAATATTTTCAATGTACAGCGTAAGGTTATCAATAGGGAATTGTACCCCGGCGGAACCGGCAGCGGCGATGATTCTCCCCCAGTTGGGATCACAACCATAGAATGCCGTTTTCACAAGATTAGAATTGGCAATGGCATAGGCAATCCTTTTCGCGTCTTCAACTGATTTTGCCTTATCAATGAAAATGTCTATAACCTTTGTCGCCCCTTCACCATCCCTGACGATATGCCTTGAAAGGTCAGACATGACATGGAAAAGCATTTCCTTAAACAAAGAAGTATTCGCAGAAGATGATCTAAGTTGTTTGTTTCCGGCAATGCCATTTGCTAATATTATGGCTGTATCATTTGTGCTCATGCATCCATCAACTGTTATGGCATTGAAACTCCTGTCTGCAGCCTCCTTAAACACTGTTTTAAGAATGCGAGAATCTATATCCGCATCGGTTATTACAAATGCGAGCATGGTTGCCATGTGAGGTTCTATCATGCCTGCCCCTTTCGCAACACCGCACACGGTTATTTCCTTCGAACCGATGATTCCCTTCTGGCACGCTATTTTAGGGAATTTATCCGTTGTCATTATTGCTTCGGCGGCGAGAGGAAGTCCATCTTGGCGCAAACCATTCACAAGTTCTCTCATGCCAATGCTGATATTCTCTAAGGGAAGCCTATGTCCGATTACACCGGTAGATGCCACAAGTAGAAGGTCATCATCAACATTCAGAACCTCGGAAGCGCTTTTAGACATAGCGACGGCGTCATTATATCCAGAGGAGCCAGTGGCTGCATTTGCGTTCCCGCTGTTTGCCACAATTGCCTGAGCCAGACCTGTTTTCATTCTTTCCATATCGAGAAGGACAGGTGCTGCTTTTAGGCAATTTTTCGTAAATAATGCTGAAGCCTTTGCCGGGACAGTGGAAAATATCAAGGCAAGATCTTTCATGCCATCCTGCTTAATGCCCGCATGAATGCCGTTGGCAAGAAAACCGGGCACAGCAAATGTTTCTTTATTCTGAGTCATAATATATGTATAATCTCCCACAACATAATTTATCCGCAACACTTCTTGTACTTTTTTCCGCTCCCGCACGGGCAGGGATCATTTCTTCCAACTTTTTTAGCATCTTTTTTCACAGTAGATGACTGAGCCATTTCTTCCCCACGGCTCAGCACATACTCACGGCTGGCCCTCTCCTGCATCTCATCAATCTCTTCCTCACGCTGGATCCTTACGATACATAACTTTTCGAGGGTATCTTCTTTAACTCGATGGATCATATCCATAAACATTTCATAACCCTCTTTCTGATATTCCCTGACGGGATCCTTCTGACCATATCCTCTGAGACCGATACCCTCCTTCAGGTGATCCATACTGAGAAGATGGTCCTTCCAATGTGTATCAATAGACTGCAACATGATGACTTTCATGAGATAGTCCATAAGTGGTTTACCATATTCATGCTCTTTACTTTGAAGCAGCTTTTTTACTCCCGAAATGACAGTTTCCTTTATGCCTTCTGTTCCTGTATTGTCAATTCTCTCAGCGAGATTCATTCGGAGGGAAAATTGTCTAAATATGCGATCATCGAGACCCTTGAGGTTCCATTCCTCAGGATGAGACTTCTCGTCCATATATTCCGGGATCAGTTCTTCCACAATCTCTTCCAGCATTTCATCGATATCAACTGATAAATCCTCCCCTTTCAGCACCCTCTTTCTTTGTTCATAAATAACCTGCCTCTGCCTATTCATTACGTCATCAAATTCGAGGAGGTGCTTACGAATATCGAAATTATGGGATTCCACCCTTTTTTGAGCATTCTCTATGGCCTTGGAAATGAGCTTATGCTCGATCGGCTGATTCTCTTCCATGCCGATCCGGTCCATAATGGATGAAATTCTTTCTGCACCAAATATTCTGAGAAGATCGTCCTCGAGCGCAAGATAAAACCGCGAAGAGCCCATGTCTCCCTGGCGTCCAGATCTCCCCCTGAGCTGGTTGTCGATGCGACGGCTTTCATGCCTTTCCGTACCGAGGATATGCAATCCTCCGAGCTCCGCTACTCCATCACCGAGCTTTATATCAGTACCTCGACCAGCCATATTTGTCGATATCGTTACCATGCCAGGCTGCCCCGCCTGGGCAATGATTTCCGCCTCTTTCTCATGATGCTTCGCGTTCAGAACATGATGTTTGATTCCGGTTCGTGAAAGATATCTGCTTAAGAGTTCAGATTTTTCAATGGATATCGTACCAACAAGGATAGGTCTTTTTTGCTTGTACAGTGCTTTAATCTCATCAATAACGGCATTAAACTTTTCCGCTTCTGTTTTGTAAATTATATCGGGATTGTCCAATCTAATCATCGGCATATTTGTCGGAATTACCACAACGTCGAGGTTGTAAATCTTCTTAAATTCAGCCGCTTCTGTATCGGCTGTTCCTGTCATGCCGGCCAGTTTCTTATACATCCTAAAGTAGTTTTGGAAAGTTATTGACGCAAGTGTCTGGTTTTCTCTCTCTATCGTTACCTTCTCCTTGGCTTCCAGGGCTTGATGCAAACCATCACTATACCGTCTTCCCGGCATGACCCTCCCCGTAAATTCGTCAACGATTATGACTTTGCCTTCTTTGACCAGATAATCCACATCACGCTTAAAAAGCGCATGCGCTTTCAGCGCCTGGTTAACATGATGAAGGATCTCCATGTTTCTTGGTTCAAAGAGATTCTGAACTTTCAGATAATTCTCCACATGTGCGACACCCTCTTCCGTTAAAACAACGGTACGGCTCTTTTCATCAATAGTGTAATCCTTGTCTCTTCTCAGTTTTGGTATTACCTGGTTGATTCTATAGTACTTATCCGTAGACTCTTCCGATGGGCCCGAAATTATGAGCGGAGTTCTCGCTTCATCAATGAGGATACTGTCTACCTCATCAACAATGGCATAGTTAAAGTCGCGCTGCACATAATCATCAAGGCTGAACTTCATATTATCGCGGAGGTAGTCGAAACCAAACTCATTATTTGTGCCATAAGTTATGTCCGCCCGATATGCATCCCTTCTTTCGTGATCATCCATGCCATGAACAATGACACCGACAGTGAGGCCGAGGAATTTATAAATGGGGCCCATCCACTCAGCATCTCTCTTTGCCAGATAATCATTTACTGTAACCAAATGACATCCTTCTCCTGTAAGAGCGTTTAAATAAAGTGGCATGGTTGCCGCAAGGGTTTTCCCCTCTCCCGTTTTCATCTCGGCGATCATCCCTTCGTGAAGCACCAAACCCCCGATTATTTGAACATCAAATGGTCTCATGAGCAATGTTCGTCTGGCAGCCTCTCTTACAACAGCAAATGCTTCGATCAGTAAATCATCAACTTCAGAACCATTTTTTAATTTCTCCTTGAAATATGATGTTTTTGCTCTCAGTTCTCCATCGCTTAAGGTTGCAATGGCTGATTCAAGATTATTTATTTCTTCAAGGATAAAAGACAATCGCTTTAATTCTCGATCATTTTTATTGCCAATTACCTTTTCTAAAAGTGAAGAAAGCATTTTCCAACCTCTAAAAAAAAACCGGTAAATACCGGGAATTGTGATGTCTCTAAGTGTAATCTCTCGATCTTTTGTTTAGGACCGGGAACTGAAATTAATTCAAATACCGTCTGGGATTTATCGGCACACCGTTCAAGAACACAGAGTAATGAAGATGATAACCTGTGCTGCGACCTGTATTTCCGACATAACCGATCAGATCTCCCCTCTTCACAATAGCCCCTTGAGTTAGGACACTTCTTAAAAGGTGGCAGTACAAAGTCGACATACCGTATCCATGATCTATTTTCACAGCATTCCCCATCTCTCGATCAAAAAATACCTCGCTCACTATGCCATCAGCAGGTGCTGTTACCTGTACACCCGCTTGCGCTGCTATATCAATTCCTTTATGAAAATCCCTCACTCCGCTGATAGGTGATGCTCTGTAGCCAAACTCTGATGTAACCCATCCTTGAACAGGCCACATAGATGGTGTAGCAGCAATTATGGATCTCTGCTTTTTCAAATACTTCAGTAATTCATTAAAACTTTTTTCCTGTTCATTTGCATCTTTTGTGAGTTGATCAACGTTATGATGAATTTTTGCTATTATAATCTTTTGATCTGCCCCGGTACCCGATTTAAACCTCATTTCTTCATTACTTGAACCACCGATACCAAGAAGTTGTCCTTTATAGCGATTATCTTCAACATTTGCCATTGTCCTTATATTTTTATCGAGCTGATTGAGTTCATCCATTTTCATAGAAAAAATGTTAACTTTTTCAACCAAGGCGTCGATTTCCACTTTCTGTTCTATCGTTTGTTTTCTTAATCTTTCCAGATCAATTCTTTCTCTTTTTATTTTAATATAATCATAATATGTATACATGGAAGACAGGAGAATAATTACCGCACAACATGCAAGGCCCTTTAAAAGACTACTTGAAAGTATAAATTTCCTTACAGAACTTTTTCTCTTGGGAATTATCAGGAAGGTATAAAAATTTTGAGACATCTATATTCCTTTTAATATCCTAACATGAGTGAACCGTAATTCTATGCTGTCATCATACCAAAAGTCAAGGAGAGTTTCTTTACTTTACAGAAAATTGACTTGACTTTGCAGGGAGTAATAAGCTACACACCGCGAACATGAAGAATACTTGTTACTGGTAATCGTAGAAAGGAGTTCCCATGGCAAAATTTGAATCTAATGTGTTAAGAAATGTGGCAATTGTAGGGCACGGGGCAACCGGAAAGACGTCTCTATGTGAGTCTCTACTTTACAACGCCGGCAAAACAGATCGCCCAGGAAGGGTTGACGAAGGTACTTCCAGCATGGATTTTGAGCCGGAAGAACAGAAACGGCGTATCTCAATTAGTGCCGCCACGAATTTCTTTGAATGGGAAAAACACAAAATTACTATTCTTGACACACCGGGGGATTCCAATTTTGCATACGATACGAGAAATTGTCTACGTATTGCAGATGGTATAATAATAGTTATTGATGCCGTAGGTGGTGTTGAATTTCAAACCGAAAAGGTCTGGGAATACGCCAATGAGTTCAAGCTTCCCCGCATCATGTTTATCAACAGAATGGACCGCGAAAGAGCTGATTTTGGAAAAAGCATCGAAAGTATCATGAACCGTCTTGGCAAAAAGGCAACACCTCTATTCATTCCCATCGGCGCAGAGGATTCTTTTAAGGGGGTAGTTGACCTTATTCAAAAAAAAGCCTTGATCTTCGATAACCTGAAGGGAACGTACAAAGCGACAGGCATACCGTCAGATATGGTAGACACCGTTGAAAAATTCCGGGAGAATATGGTTGAAGACATCGCGGAATCCGATGATGCGTTGATGGATAAATACCTTGACACAGGAGAACTTAGTGATGATGAGCTGAAGGCAGGTCTCAGGAAAAGTGTAATTGCCGGCACTCTCATTCCTGTCGTATGCGGTTCTGCATTGAAGAACATTGGTATTACACCCTTAATTGATTTAATTGTAAACGTTCTGCCCTCTCCTTTAGATCGTGGTCCGGTCACTGGAAAAAAACTAGGCACAGACGACACGGAGATAAGAAATCCTGAGGAATCTGACCCTTTCTCCGCGATAGTCTTTAAGACCATTGCTGATCCGTACGCCGGTAGATTAACATTATTTCGAACTTTTTCTGGAACGGTCAGCGCTGATTCAACATTTTATAATTCAAAGCGCAAGATCACAGAAAGGTTTGGAAATATATTTTTCCTGGAGGGTAAAAATCAGAAATCAGTTGAATCTCTCGTGCCTGGTGATATTGCTGCAGTGGCTAAATTAAAAGAAACCGTGACGGGTGATACGATATGCAATGAAAAATCTCCTATTGTTTTTGAAAAGGTTATACCTCCGCCGCCCATCATGTCCTTTGCTGTCACTCCCAAGAGCAGGGGAGATGAGGAAAAGATCGTTTCATCAATCAATAGGATAATAGAGGAAGATCCTACTCTGACCTTTCACCGGGATGAACAGACTAAGGAAATGATCCTATCCGGCATGGGACAGGTTCATATCGAAGTTTCCGTAGAAAAAATGAAGCGGAAATTCGGTGTGGAAGTAACCTTAAAAACTCCTAAAGTGCCCTATAAGGAAACAATCAAGGGAAAAACAAATGTTCAGGGCAAATATAAGAAACAGTCCGGCGGTCGCGGGCAATTCGGTGATTGCTGGCTCGATATTGAACCATTGCCGAGAGGTGGGGGTTTTGACTTTGTGGATAAAATTGTCGGCGGTGTTATTCCGCAACAGTATCGGCCTGCAGTGGAAAAGGGAATTGTCGAAGCAATGGGGGAAGGTGTTGTCGCCGGATACCCTGTTGTTGATGTCAAAGTTTCATTAGTAGACGGATCTTACCACACGGTTGACTCATCTGAAATGGCTTTTAAAATAGCTGGTTCTCTTGGCTTCAAAAAAGGTGTTCTTGCGTGTCAGCCGGTTCTTCTCGAACCCATCGTCAATATCGACATTGAGATACCAGATGAGTATATGGGTGATGTCATCGGCGATCTGAACGGGCGGCGCGGTAAAGTCCTTGGAATGGAATCAAAAGGGGTAAACAGAATCATAAAAGGCCAGGTGCCTCTTGCAGAAATTCTCAGATACGCACCTGATCTTCGCTCTATGACCAGCGGCAGAGGGACATTCACATATGAACACTCTCATTACGAAGAGGTTCCTTCATTCATCGCTGAGAAGGTGATTGCCGAGTCGAAAAAGGAACAATAATAAATGGTCATTTACGCGGGTGTTATAACCATTAGCGATAAAGGTTCCCGTGGGGAGCGCGAGGATTTAAGTGGTAAGGAAATTATCACGTTGTTGAAGGATATAAATGTTGTTATCGCCCATTCCAAAATAATCCCAGATGAGAAAGAAATAATTTGCGATACTTTGATTGATTATGCTGATAAAAAGACCCTTGCTCTAATTATAACCACAGGTGGCACCGGTGTGAGTCCCAGAGACGTAACACCAGATGCAACACTCGAAGTTATAGATAAAGAAATACCGGGTATGGCTGAAGCGATGCGACGGGAAAGCGCTGTACTAACACCACACGCAATGATATCACGCGCCGTCGTCGGTATTAGAGGCAACTCTCTGATCGTGAATCTACCTGGCTCTCCT
>DNUI01000199.1:26756-45922 GCA_003508565.1 Syntrophaceae bacterium | reverse complement strand
ACAGTTTACTTGCTTCTGACAGGGATGTATATTCCTCCCTTGACTGTCCATACAGATGAGAGTATGTTTTATAAAAGAATTTTTTTACCTACCATGAATTAATCTAACAACCTAACATCTAACCTTTTGGAATGTAGTATGAAAAAGAACTTCCGAAAGGCACTAATATGAAGCCTCTCCTCCCAACTGAATTCTGGGGGTTTCCATGACCACACAAGAAGTTAAACACAAACTTGCTACCATTCTCAGCGGAGATGTAAAGGGCTACAGTCGCCTCCTCGCCAAGGATCAAGAAGGAACCATCCGCACCCTTAACGCTCACAAGGGGGTTATGGCAAACCTTATTCAACAGTGCCAAGGAAAGGTCATCGATGCTCCCGGAGATAATGTTCACGCCGAGTTTCCCAGTGTAATGGATGCCGTGCAATGTGCCGTTGAGATCCAAAAGGAGCTCAAAAATCGCAATGATGAATTACCTGAACCCCGAAGAATGGAATTTCGCTTCGGGATCAATCTTGGTGAGGTATCAGAAAAGGAGGGAAAGGTTTTTGGGGATGGGCTCAATGTTGCAGCACGGATCCAGCTCCTTGCTGATGCAGGAGGCATTTGCTTATCTGGAACTGTTTATGAACAAATTAAAGACAAGTTGGAATTCAGATATGAATATATTGGGAAACAGACTGTAAAAAACATTTTGGAACCCGTGCGGGTATACCAAATCTTGCTGGATGCACAGGCTGCTTCATTGGTGAGCAGGTGGAAAAGGGCTGGGTTAAATTATTGGAAGCGGGTACACCCGGCCATTAAAATCATCTTAGCAGTAGCAGCTTTAATCAATGCTGCAAATATATACTGGCAGCTCTATACAAAACCCTCCCCCACATCTGTTGAGATTACATCCAAGGAGAGGGTGGCACTTCAACTTCCCGATAAGCCCTCCATTGCCGTACTGCCTTTCACGAATATGAGCAATGACCCCACGCAGGAATTCTTCAGCGACGGTCTCACCGAGGAGATCATCAATGGCCTGTCCAAAGTGCCAAAAATCTTTGTAATCGCAAGAAACTCGTCCTTTGCATACAAGGGAAAGCCAATTGATATAAAGCAGGCCGGCCGGGAGATGGGCGTCCAGTATGTGATGGAGGGGAGTGTGCGTAGAGAAGGCAATCAGTTACGCATTACTGCTCAGCTTATCGATGCCACTACAGGTCGCCATGTTTTTTCGGAAAGGTACGACCGTGAACTAAAGGATATTTTTACTACGCAAGATGAAATTACAATTAAAGTGTTGACCGCATTACAGGTTGCCTTGAAAGAGGGCGAATATGCACGCTTCAAATCCAGGGGGGTCAGTAATGTAGAGGCGTACTTCAAACTTCTGGAGGCGTGGGATGTTTTCCAGCAAGTCAATAAAGAAAGCAATGCCCGAGTCCGCAGGTTGGCAGAGGAAGCCCTAACTCTGGAACCTGTTTCTTCGAAGGCCTATGCAATCATAGGTATGACTTACTTTTGGGATTATTGGCTCGATCCTTCCAAGCCACCCGACGAGTCCATTGACACAGGAATCAGGATGGCTAAAAAGGCTATTGCCTTTGATAGAGGCAATTCCTATGCTCATGGTGTCTTGGGCATGCTCTATGTGAACAAAGGCGAATACGATAGGGCCGTGCAAGAATCGGAAATAGCCGCATCGCTGGACCCTGGAGCCCTCACCAATCTTGGGAGCACGCTTATGCATGCGTGCCGTTTTACAGAAGCCATATCCGTTCTTCAAAAGGCCCTGCGCTATAATCCGGTGAGACCGCACAGCTCCTGTCTGATGAATCTGGCCAATAGCTATAGCCAGATTGAACAGTACGATCAGGCAGTGTATTATTATAAAGAACTGCTTCAGAAACAACCGGATCATTTCTTTGCGCATCTGGGTTTGGCCAATACCTACAGCAAGATGGGGCGGATGGAAGATGCCAGGAAAGAGGCTGCTGAGGTTTTGAGAATAAATCCCAAGTTCTCTCTGGAGCGATTTGCGACAAGAGTACGTTTCAAGAATCCTATGTATAAGGAGCGTTACCTATAGGGACTGCGTAAGGCCGGCCTGACGTAAAGATCAGGAGCGAAAATACAAATATATACATAAGGCATCGTCAAAAGGTTAACAAGTTATCTGAACACTTTTTAATAAGGGTGATGCCATGAATGATTTTTTAAACCTGTTTCTGAAAAGAGGCGAGCTTTTGTGTTTTTATCAAACTGCTTGGAGAGGAAGGTGTTTAATGGAACGCAATAAGGATATGAGGATTTCAAAACGGAGGTCGAGAGAATTGAGGTGGGCGATGCCGTTAATCGTCCTGTTGCTGGCGGGAGTGCTTTCTGGTTGCGCAGCCTCACGTTCAGAAATGTCGGGGATCTTTGATCGTACAACGGAGAAGAATCTTGGTGCGGAGAAGGTGAGCGTCTTCTTCCTTTTTAGGCATCTGGAACAGAACCACGGATTCGATGCTATCCCAAAGATTAAAACTCAGGGGGTCAAGGATTTCGACAATCTCTTTCGTGATGCGCTCAGCGAGATAAGTAATATTTCACCCTATGCTACATTTACGGATTCTCCGACTGACGTCTACAAGCCAGAGCGACGCCAGGAAGTCGACACTTTCAGACATTCTCATGATTATACTCTCGAAGTCGATTTCTTAGAAGAGTCATCATTCGCGCAACAGTGTCTGAGTGGTACCATAAGTTTATTGAGTCTGACCTTAATCCCGATGCCCTATTCGTGGGACTACACCATTAGCGCCAATCTCTATGACAAGAAAGGTACACAACTTCGCTCTTACAAACGTAAGGCAACTTTGAATAATTGGACGCAGGCTCTCTTGATCTTTGTCTATCCATTCTACCCCATGGAGGGGAAGCGTGAGTTGATCTATAAGGATGCGCTTCACGACATCTTCCGACAGATCGAGACGGAAAAGGTCTTGAAGAAGTAGGGCGTGTCATAAAAGGCTACCTTCCGATCTTTTGGTAACAGGAATCCCATATGAGACGCAAATTCACCTCGCTTGGGCATAAAACGAGGAATCCTTGCCCTTGTAGGTACGGATTTCGATCAGTAATCCTTAAGCATTTTGACAAGTGATATTATTTTTTAGGTAGGTGCAACCTGCGATTCCACTGGTCGGGCGATATTGAAAAAATAGCAATGGGATTTTTTGTTCAGTCCTTCCTGAAAGCGTTAGATTTGAGTAACGCAAAGAGAGACAATACTTCAATGCGTTATGTTCACATTTGGAGAAACCAGCAATATTCCTGGTACGACTACATCGAGGCATAACGCATTGTAAAAACAAGCGTGACGGCAAGGTTTGCCCGAATGCCGCTAAAAATGGCCATCATAACCGGTAAATCAACAATAGGCTCACCGATTTATCAAAAAAAGGCGTACGCTGTAATACGACTATCACCAATGAACGGGCAATCACCCAATATTTGAATGAAAATACCCACTTGACACACAATAATCTTCTTCATATACTTCCATTACAAAAAAGCAATGCCTTATCAACTCAACCTCCTCCGTCAATTCTGTAATCACCTCAATCCATCCAGCACTTTCAGCATTTCACTGTTCTTCGGTATGTCTGACATGCTTTTGCCGTACTGAGCGAATGCGAGGGAGCCCTGCCGATCAATTATGAAAAGTGCGGGCATCCGGCCAAGTTTCAGCAGTTTCCATTCCTGGCCATAGAGGTTGGCAAGGTTACCGTCCTTGTCGGGAACTCCGATCATGGGCAGTTCCTCTTTCTTCCAGTACTCGGCGACCTGCTCCGCCGAATGGGGCGCGGCAACGATGATTGTGGCGTTTCTTGACGTGAACTCCTTGAAATCCTCTTTCATCTGGCCCAGATGTTTTCGTGCGTAGGGTCAGCCGAACCCGCGGATGAAAACAAGCATCACGGGGCCCTGCTGCCGGAACGCCGAGAGAGTTATCTTTCTGCCATCATAGGAAAACGCTTCGAAATCAGGTGCGGCCATCCCGGTAGATAGGGCCGATAACGCAACGATTGACACTAAAATATCAAGAAAAAGCATGGGAATCCCTCCTCTCTATGATAGGTTCACCTACACCCGCACACTGTGTCTGGTCGAGAAAACATGCACTGAAGCGTGCCAAATGAGCAGGTCCTATCGTTTCACTTAATACCTTATCCGATGGGAAAAAATCAACGCCATTCATGATTACGGTAACAATATAAAGGTTGCTCATTGTTGTTACCAACTGCCCAGGAACATCTTGGTGCTCATTATTCGTTGACACACAATACCGCTCACCCTATACTTACCACACGGGGTTGACAATTCTTGTCAATGCAATCCTGGAGAAAAGGACAGAAATCATGAAGATTCTTTCCACCACATCTCTCCTCCGGAAATTGCCGTTGACAATAAACCTCATGTAAGAGAGGACATTATCTCATATAGAGGTGAAAGAAGAGGGCGACGGTGCCATATGCACATCGCGGCAGGCTGTGCTGCACGGCCCATGCAGCCTCTTGCTTGACGGAATGGATCTTTGTGTGCGGACCCACGCCCACCGGGGGTGTTTTATCGGTGAGAGCCTGTTTTAATGTTACCCAGAAGGGATCTGTCGGCCGGCAGATCCTGATCAAATAAAGGAGGTACTATCAACCATGGACTATACCAGAATTACCGTTGAAATTCGCGGCCATGTCATTCTCATGGGGCTCAACCGCCCGGAGAAACGGAATGCCTTTGACCTAGAGATGTATGAAGAACTCGCCTTCGCCTATGGCGAGTTGGACAGAAACCCGGAGCTTCGCTGCGGCGTCCTTTTCGCGCACGGAGAGCATTTTACGGCGGGCCTGGAGCTGGACAAGTGGGCGCCGGTCTTTGCCGGCGGTAAATGGACAATTCCCGCGGGTTGTATCCATCCACTTGGCATTGATCTGAATGCAAGATGCAGAAAACCGGTCGTCATGGCCATTCGCGGCCGGTGCTATACCATCGGATTCGAGCTACTGCTGGCCCAGGATATTCGCGTGGCCTCGACGGAAGCAAAGATTGCCCTGCTGGAGGTCAAACGCGGCATTTACCCTGTTGGCGGCGGCACGGTGCGGCTTTTCCAGGAGATCGGCTGGGGCAACGCCATGAGGTATCTCCTCACCGGCGACGAAATCACTGGCGCGGAGGCGTACCGGATCGGATTGGTTCAGGAACTGACCGAGCCGGGAAAAGAGCTGGATCGCGCTATCGAGATTGCCATGGACATCGCGAAACGCGCACCGCTTGGGGTGATGGCGGCCCTCAGGTCGGCTCGGATCACCAGCGTTGAGGGACAGGGCACCGCCCTGGCGCGTCTCATCCCAGATCTCATGCCCATCATGAAGAGCGAAGACGCCATGGAGGGCGTCATTTCGTTCATGGAACGGCGCGAGGCCAATTTCAAAGGGAAATAATCACCTACACCATGTTCAGGACCTACTTGAAACGCTTGTAGACATTCTTATAGAAAAGGGCGTAATCAATAAGGAAGATCTATATAAGCGCTTGGAAAAGAAATAATAGCGGAATCCAATGAATTGGGTAAAGGTGAATGGGAGTTTGTTTGGTACTTCCTGAAAGTGAGCGTTCAGGATTTGTTACGGATATACTTTCTTTCAATTCGTAATAAACATAATTTTCTCTTAACACCAAACATCGACACAAAATACAAGTTGAAACATGCAACGCCTCGCCAGCCAATTTCCAATGTCAGGATTTATGACTCTCTGCTTTTGTCTTGCGGTTATTTTTGTCTTGAATTTATCCATCTCATCTTCCCCATTATTAAGAGGCTTTAGAACTTATTTCTGATGGTACCTGGTATTATTCAGTGAAATCTCGCAGGTGTCACCAGAATTAAAGACTTTCCTGCCTTCACATTAACATAAATGTCCTGTATAAAGGAGATGGATATAACCTAAAAAAGATAGGGAAGAGAGATGAATAAGATTCGCTGTCCTTACTGCGGTACTTGGCAAGAAATCCTTCCTCCTATCATCCTTTATCAGAATTGTTACGCCGACCTCGGGGAGGAAATTAATAGTCATTCCCCCAAAACAGTCGCTGAGGAAGAAATCCCCGCGAGGCCAAGACCAACTGTTCCAGAATATCGAACAATACAGAAATATCTACGGGAAAAAGCAGGCTCAAGATATTCCAGTTTGCTTAACATTCTCGGGAAAACAGGAAGAGACTTTTTAAAAAGATTTATCCCGCTCTTTCCTCTTTTTTACCTTTCTGTCTTCTTTTTTATGCTCACTGGTATATTGATTTCTAGGCTGGGCTTGTCCATATTTTTTCCGGAGTATTATCCAGAGGATCCCTCTCTTACCTATCTTGCGGGCGGGGGCATACTGATCTGCCTGTTCGCTTCCCTTTACGCTCAGGCAGCCTTTGTCTTTGCGACTTCAAACCAACATCTCCGCACGAGCGATGCACTGGCGAAAGCCTTGTCGCGACTTGCCTCTTACACTGCGCTGATGCTACTCATGGCGATCATTGTCGGTCTCGGATACAGCATTCTTATATTTCCCGGTATCATCGCAATCGTTCTCCTGATCTTTGCCCCTTTCATTTTTGTAACGGAGAATGTTGGGGTGATCGAAGCGATTTCAAAAAGCATTTCCTATGTAGCCCACAACTGGCTCCGTGTCTTTCTCACCCTCGCTCCTATCCCCATCATAATCATCTTAACCCTCTTTTTCTTTGCCTATGGAGGAACGCCAATCCTGTTGTGGTCACAGAACCAGTTGCTCTTTGTTTTCATTATCTCTGCGTTCATCAGTGTGTCCCTCATGCTGATAACTCTGTATGTCTATCAGATATACGAGGACTTGAGAAAAAGCCGTGAAGACGTTCTTCCTGCCGATACCGCCAAACCACCTTTACAGAAACCGGAGGTGGAAGTTTCTGTTCCTGTTTTTTTATCGTCGCAGAAACTGACCCCTTTCTTTGAAATGCTCCAGCACGCATGGGAAATGTTTCAAAAGAGATTTTTCTGCCTGAGCGTTCTGAACATCCTTTCCTATCTTCCCCATGTCCTCAATCTTTCGCTACTGGTTGCCATGTACCTGAGTCTTAAAATCTTTATTGAGGCTTTCGGCTTAAAGGGCGAATTTGGCATGCTAGTTTTCCTGGCATTGCCCACTTCTGTCCATCTTGCTATCCTTTTGGGGATTATTCTTCTTGGCATTCTTCATCTTTTCTTGGCTATCTTCGGCCTGGTTTGTTACATTCACGTTGAACTGGCTTTCGTATATGCAATTGCTGACGATACATTAACCCCTCGACAAGCCTTGATTAAAGCACGGGATAGATTGCATGGGTATTTCCAGGCGAATCTCTACCGGAAACTCATCATCTCCACGAGCGGGCTTCTGCTAGTTCCTGGTTATATGTTCTGGGTTTGGTATGAGTTCACCCCTTTTGTTTTCGCCATGCAGAAAGAGGGACAAACACCGCTCTCTTCGTTGGCGGAAAGCCGGGAATTGGTAAGAAACCTATGGGGTCCCGTGTTTAAAAGGATGATCTCCTTCCGGGTTCTTCCCATCTTGGTCATCAGCGTCCTGCTTTTCTTTATCGTTGCCGGCTTGCCTTTCCAGCAGATGTTTGTCCTGTTTCAGAGTATTTTCAGTGGGAAGCCCCCTGCAGGCATGCCCTCTCTTCACGACCCACTGATATGGCTTTTAATCATTACCGTCCTCTACTTTTACGTCGGACTTTTCCAGGTTCCTCTTCAAAAGGTGTTTCTGTATCTGCTGTACACAGAGCTCAAACACGCTAAGTCTGCCGAAACAGCACCTTCTCACCCTCCCTTTCACTCTTGAGTTAGCGTTTTAGTGAAAATTTTAAGGTGAGCTAACCTATAAATCCATTGGATCAGCTTACCACAAGCCAGTAATCTTTTCGTTGCACATTTCGAATAGTAATCTTTGATCTTAATGGCTTAACGAGTATCAACAGTAGGAGGTGTTGTCAATAACCGGCATATTTCATTTTTTCTTTGGTCACTCCTGCACATTACGAAAAGAAAGCTGGTACATAAACACTTTTCCCCAAAATCTCGACTTAACAAAGAAAGCACGTTTCTTCATTTGTAGAAATATTGCCCCCCCCGCCCAGCATGTCACTAAAAGCGCCAAATGCAGCGTCCATTGGTAGTCTGGATATACTCAATATTATTGAGATATTCGGGAATATTACTAAATTTGAATAGCCTTATTTTGTGTTAGGAAGTAGTAGCACGAATATTTATATTCGTGCTATTTGACATGAGATAGGGGTAAATATCAGGACCAAAGCGGTAAAATAGCGGTAAAATACAACGTATTCATAATAATAGATAGTAAACTACAGATTTTTAGATATAGTGGAAGTTATTGATTTCTCTCTGGTGCCGGAGCCCGGGGTCGAACCNNATGCCCTTGCGGGCGGGGGATTTTGAGTCCCCTGCGTCTACCAGTTTCACCACTCCGGCACGTAGTGTGTGTGATTATATAAGGGCTCATCAAATGTCAAGAAAAATGTATTGACAACCCGCAAAATCGTATGTTAAGGCTCTTACCTTATTGAAGATACGATTTTTGTGGGGCTGTAGCTCAGCTGGGAGAGCGCTTGAATGGCATTCAAGAGGTCAGGAGTTCGATCCTCCTCAGCTCCACCAAGTTATTATTAAGGGTTGGCCTAAATATTGGTTAACCCTTTTTTACTATGGATTATTTGAAAAATATTTTTTATCTTTACGATCGCTGTGGTGTCTTATGCTGGCGAGAGTAACCTGGTGGATATACTTTTTTCTGTACGTGATTTTTTTTATTTTATTAAGCAAGAGGGTATTTTATCCATGAAAGAATTTGATCATGAGTCTCTTTCAGCCTTCGACGGGAAAGACGGCAAACCTATCTATATCGCATACGGGGAAAAGGTCTATGATGTCAGTCAGAGCGGTCTCTGGGAGGGGGGATTGCACATGAACCGCCATCATGCAGGCCGGGATCTCAGTTCGGAATTCCCGGCGGCGCCCCATGATGAAGAGGTTTTTGAAAGATACCCTCAGGTGGGTGTATTAGCCAAGAAGACAGAACCACAGAGATCGATGCCGGCTCTTATTTCATCTCTTATTGCCCGCTTTCCTTTTCTCGAACGGCACCCCCACCCTATGACGGTTCACTTCCCCATCGTATTTCTGCTCGCTGTCGCGTTTTTTAATGTAATCTATATGCTTACTGGAATTGATTCACTTGAAACCACGGCATTTCACTGTCTAATCGGCGGGGTTATGTTCCTGCCCGTGGCCATGGGAACAGGATTATTGGCCTGGTGGTTAAATTATTTGGCGAAGCCGATGAAACCGGTGGTGTGGAAAATAGTACTTTCCGGCATCCTTGTCGTTCTTTCTGCAGGCGCTCTTTTCTGGAGGATTGCGAATCCCGGCATCCTTGATGATTCAGGGCCGGCGCGTATTGTCTACCTGGCCGTGACCCTGTCGTTTGTTCCCCTTGTGTCTCTCATCGGCTATCTTGGAGCGAGCCTGACGTTTCCTATAGGGAAAAAATAAGGCAGGAATTTGTTCTGTTAAATCCCTAAAAATGCCTCTTTCACCTTTTCGTTTTCCAGAAGCTCGCATCCGGGACCTTCCAATACAATGCGGCCATTTTCCAGAACATATGCCCGGTCACACATCCCCAGGGTCTGTCTTACGTTCTGCTCCACTAATAGGACCGTGACCCCCGCTTCATTGATTTTCTTCACCATATTGAAAATATCCTGAACCAGGAGAGGTGCAAGGCCGAGGGATGGTTCATCAAGCATCATAAGCTTGGGCAACGACATAAGTCCCCTGCCGACGGCAAGCATCTGCTGTTCACCTCCGGAAAGTGTCCCCGCCGTCTGCTTTTTTCTTTCCTTGAGCCTCGGGAAGAGGGTATACACATACTCCATGGTATCAGGACGTTTGCGTTTGGCCTCACCGTTGAGAGATCCCATAATCAGGTTTTCCTCGACGGTCATTTCCGGAAACAGGCGCCTCGCTTCGGGTACGTGGACAATACCATACTCGATAATCTTGTTTGCCGGCACATGATCAATACGCGAGCCATTGAATTCAACCGTCCCTTTTTTCGGGGTGAGGAGAGCGGATATGGTTCTCAAGGTCGTGGATTTCCCCGCTCCATTGGAACCGACTAAGACCACTATTTCTTTTTCTTTCACCTCAAAGGAAACATCCCAGAGTACCTGGAGGTCCCCGTAAAATACACTTATTCCCTTAACACTGAGCATACGCCTCTCCCAGATAAGCCTCGATCACTGCCGGATTATTGGCTACCTCATGCGGCGTGCCTTCTGCAATGGTCTGGCCGAAGTTGATCGCGTGAATCCGATCGGATATGGACATAATGACTTTCATAATGTGCTCTACAATCAGGATGGTGATACCGTTATCCCTCATTTTTTTGATCAGATCTATGGCCGCATCCAGTTCCGAAGGGGTCAGGCCCGCGGCCGTTTCATCCAGAAGGATGAGTTTCGGCTTCGTTGCCAGGGCTCTGGCAATCTCCAGCCGTTTCCTTTTCCCTATAGGAAGACTCTTCGCCAGCTTGTCTTTCTGATCCATGAGGTCACTGAATTCCAAGACTCTGAGGGCCTCGTCCTGCGCCTCTTTTATTGACCCGACACGGCAGAAGGCAGAGGCTGTTACGTTATCCAACACCGTCATCCTGGAAAGGGGTTTGACGACTTGAAACGTCCTGCCGATACCCATATGGCAGATCGTGTGTGTTTTCAACCCTTTTACGCTTTTACCCTCAAAAAATATGTCGCCGGAAGTGAGGGTGTAGTAGTGGTTGATACAATTGAAAATGGTCGTTTTCCCCGAACCGTTGGGACCGATAAGGCCCATGATTTCCCCTTCATCTACATGGAAGGAGACGTTACTGACTGCCTTGAGTCCCCCAAACACTTTCGTAAGATTTTTCACTTCCAGGAGTACCATACCTCTTCTCCAATATCAGTATTGTCAGCTTGATGCACCGACGCGAAAAACATTTCTCTTTATTTTCAGCCAGTCACCCACCACACCGTTCGGCAGAAACAGGATCACAAAAATAACCAGGAGGCCAAAGACCAGTGCATGGGCTTCGCTCGTCCATGATGGAGCCAGGCCAAAAAAAGCGCTTCTGAAAGTTTCCTGGAGGCCCACCATAATGAAGGCGCCCACGGCAGGTCCCATTATCGTCGCAACCCCGCCCACAATACCAACGAGGATCGCCATAATGGATATATAATGGAGGGAAAACACAACATGGGGATCAATAAAGCCCATGTAGTTCATGTAAAACGCGCCTGCCATGCCCGTAAAGAACGAACTCACCAGAAGGGATATATTCTTATAGCGCGTCGTGTTTATTCCCAGGGATTCCGCCGCATCCTGATCCTCCCGGATCGAGACAAAATAGTACCCCCACTTGGTTTTCATGATCACGTGTATAACAAAAATGCACAGAAAGGCGAGGGCCAAAGCTATGTAGTAGTAAGGCAGCTTGCTTCTGAAGGTCTGAATAATGAGAATCCCCACCATGCCATCCGTCAGGCTCTCCCAGTTGGTTGCGATGAGCCGGAATATTTCGCCGCCGGCGAGGGTGGCAAGGGCAAAGTAGGGGCCCCTCAATCTGAAACACACCCAGCCTACAAAAAGACCGATCAGCATCGCGACAATGCCTCCGAAGGCCATGCCCCACCAGGCGGAAATTTCCAGTTTTGTCATGAAGATCCCGGCGGTGTAGGCCCCGATTCCGAAAAACATGGCATGACCAAAGGATACCTGCCCTGTGTACCCTGCCAGAAGGTTCCATGAAGACCCTATGACAACCCACATAAGGGCGATGATGACCAGATGGAGATAGTAATCAGAAGTGACGAGGAATGGAAACACAACACCAAGGAGTCCCAGAATGATGTACACAATATGCTTTTTCTCCATAGCTACCTCTTCATTATACTTTCGTAAGGCGCTTTAAGCCACCAGGTAAGAACACCAGGACAAGCACGAATATGACAAAGCCGACCATTTCCTTATACCCCATGCCGATATACGTCGCACCCATAGATTCTGCAATGCCAAGGACAAGTCCCCCGACTATGGCGCCCACCGTGCTTCCCATACCTCCCAGTATGGTGATCACGAAGGCCTTCAAGGTAAAAGGGCCGCCAATATCAGGGAAAAGATAGAAAATCGGTATTAATAAACTCCCCGCTGAGGCTACCAGCGCTGAACCTAACCCAAACGTAATGATCGTAATCCGACCGCTGTTCACGCCCATCAGGGTTGCCGCGTCTTTATCCTGGGCAGTTGCCCGAATGGAGCGGCCCAAATCGGTTTTCAGCAAGAACAAAAAAAGGAGCACCGTGAACACAACGGCGATAACAAAGGCAAAACACATGGGTTGGTTGAAAGAGATGTCGCCGATAAAAAATGCCGCTGAACTGTATGAAGTCTCCACCGTTTTGTAATCGGAAGTAAAGATGAACCTTGCTATCTCGGTTAACACCATCCCTATGCCCACGGTCATCAGAACCTGGTTTTCAGGGAGGATGGATTCAATTTTCATCAAAGGGTTCAGAAATAGTTTCTGGAGAACAACGCCTAAGAGAAATAAAGAAGGCATGGTAACGAACAGCGAGATGTAAGGGTCGATCCCAAAAAGGTGATGCAAGACAAAAGTGATATACATGGCTACCATCATCAACTGTCCGTGGGCCAGGTTGATGATGCCCATGACACCCATAATCAGTGTCATCCCGATGCCGATCAAACTGTAGATTCCCCCGATAAGAATCCCCGCGACGAGTGTCTGGATAAAGACATCCATGTGATGGTCCTTTCGAAAAAGCCCTGAAGTATTTCTTGAAATTACAACGTATTATTCAGTTTATTTGAACTGCCGCCACGATACCGGGGCGGCAGTTCATTGACGGTATGACTCTATCGCGTGTATTTCCAGGTTTTCATCCAGTCTACGGGATATGCGAATTTTTTTGTGGCTATATCGGAAGGCCAGACTAACTCTAGCTTTCCGTCTATCCACTGCACAACGTAGGTAGGCAGCTTGTTCTGATTCTTAAACTTGTCGTAGGATATGAATTTAACCGGGCCAAAAACGGTCATCGCATAGGTTTCGGACAACGCCTGTTTGATATCTTCAGGTTTAAACGATTTCGCGCGATTCAGGGTATCGGCGATAATCTGCGCGGCCGCATAGGCTTCTGCGCCGTGATATTCCGTGTCGTCCTTATACTTGGCTTTGTAATTCTTGAAATACTGCATCGCCCCCGGATACTTCAGATTCTGGTACCAGAGAGTGGCCGATATTACTTTCTCGGACGCAACCCCTGCATTCTTCCTGAATTCCGGCATGGTGAAGCCCGCTGCCCCGCCGATAAACATCTTCGGTGTTAATTTTAATTCTTTCGACTGTTTCATGAGCAGAGAAGCATCCATGATATAAGATACCATATAAATTATATCTGGGTTGAGCTTTTTAACACTGATGAGAACGGGTTTGAAATCAATTCCGCCGGCTTCATATCCTTGC
The DNA here is from genome assembly GCA_003508565.1 of Syntrophaceae bacterium. Lineage (GTDB taxonomy): Bacteria > Desulfobacterota > Syntrophia > Syntrophales > UBA2185 > UBA2185. The sequence continues at coordinate 32,273 of DNUI01000199.1, read as the reverse complement.
TTGAGAAGTACCTTATATCCTAACTTCTCGCAGGTTTTTTCAAATGCTTGGGCGGCTGACGTTCCGAACAGGGAATTTTCATGGAGAATGACAACCGTTTGTGGTTTTATTACTTCAGTAAGAAGTGATTCAATCGCCCCTGCGTATTCACTGGCCGGAGGATTCAGCCGGAAGACATAGTCCCAGCCTGAGGTGGTAATTTTATCGGCGGCACCCGTATTGACAAGAAACGGTATGCGGTTCTGCTGGGCCACACCGGCTACGGCATACGTGACGGAACTTGAATACCCACCGCCAAGCATGACAACCTTATCTTTGTTGATCAACTTTTCCGCGACCGATCGCCCCACTTCAGGACGCCCCGTGTCGTCTTCTATAAGCAACTCGATCTTTTCCCCTTTAATGCCGCCCTGTTTATTGATCTCCTCCACGGCCATCTCAAAGGAGCGTTTTTCAATCTCTCCAAATTTCGCTTCGGCACCTGTGAGAGGCAGAACAATGCCTATCTTCACCGCAGCCGCGGGTGATGCCCCGAGTGTCATGATACCCATAATGCATACAACACTGAAAACAATTAACGCATACCTTTTCATTGCTCCGACCTCCTCAAAATATTTGATTAATAATCATGGCAGCTACTTTAAAAAATTGTTGCTTCCCTGTCAAGCAAGAATGCACATTTTTATGTATTTTTGAGCAGCCCCTTCCCTGAAAGCGGCGTACGAGCACACGTCTCCGATTGCCGGGGTGTTCTCCACATGTTTGACCACCGCTCTACTATCTCCGGCACGGCGGATAAGTCAGGCCTCGCTTCGTCCTAAGAAGCAGAGCACGAAATCCTGTTCCTATCTATAGGGATGGATCTTAAATATTTCTCCCGGAATTTATCCTGAGTGAACACATAGGGGTTGAAATGACAAAGTGGTATTTTCTAAAAACTCTTTTTGAACTACTTTTTATAATAACCAGGATGATGTTGCAATAAGGACCACAGGTAGGACTACATGTGCTGAGTGGTACCGAAACGGGTCAAGAGCACACCTCCAAAGCCGATAACTATGACACACATCTTGACCATCCAGCCCACGTATGGTATCCATCCGATCAGCCACAGGATAATAAGCCCCCAGATCGTTTCCTTCATCATGCTCTGATCCTGTCTTTTGAGAATAGTGAATAATTTCCTGCCCACAAGCTGCGATACCGCAATGAAGCCGAAGAGAACCGCACAAAGGACTAAAGCCATTTCTAACGGAATTAACACGATACCGACGACCGAAACTGCCAGCAGCACCGCTAAAGGCACAACCAATACAAGCCCGATGATACCCCATATAGTAACCTTGAAAGTCTTTTCCTTAACAGCCGACGCAACAAGCCGCACCGGCTTTGGAATCAGTAAGACAATCAGGATGGTCAGGAGCAGAACACCGAGAAAAACGGAAATGGAAACAACGGCAAAAATCCAGGACCATCCTTCCCATTCTTCACTCAGGGCATTTGCGATAGCCGCAGAAATATCATCGGCATTGATTTCGGTAATATCACCATGTACCTCAGCTCCCCTTCCTCTGACAATAATGCCCCCCAGGGTGAAAACATCCCCGCTGACCACGGCTGTTTTTGTCAAGACTACGGAACCGCCGATAGCAATAATATTGTTTTCTACAACACCATCTACAGTAACCTGTCCGCCAAATGCCAGGACGTTATGAACCTTCGTACCCTCCTCGATAGTCACATCGCTGCCGATTTTCACGACATTTGAACTTTCCGCTCGGACTGTCGTGACAAAACAGAGCAATAAACCCACAACGAGAAGCAGTACCGTCTTTTTTTTCATGCCTCTTTCCTTTTCTAGGACTGAGATCTCTATTGTTTCTTCTCCCTACGGTTCCTCTCAGGATAATTGACGGCGCTGCCGGAAATATTCAATTACTATAGGGAGTACTGAAATTATAATGATCGCGAAGATAACAATCGTGAAATTTCTCTTCACAAAAGGCAGATTGCCGAAATAATAGCCTCCCACAACAAAAATCGTAATCCAGGCAACACTGCCCAGGACATTGTATAAGGTAAAACGTACATAGGTCATTTTCCCGATTCCGGCCACAAAAGGGGCAAACGTGCGTATGATCGGTATGAACCTGGCTAAAACTATCGTTTTCCCCCCGTGTTTTTCATAAAATTCATGGGCTCGGTTAAGATATTCTTTGTTTAAAAACCTGACATTTTCCTTGTGAAATACTTTCGGCCCAACAAAATTTCCTATCGCGTAGTTCACGGTATTGCCCGCTACCGCAGCGATTGACAGGAGAATCAGCAGCCATTCAATCTGAAGAAATCCTAATGCGGCAAATGTACCGAGCCCAAAGAGGAGTGAATCTCCGGGCAGGAAGGGGGTAACGACGAGACCGGTCTCGCAGAAGATAACCAGGAAAAAGATGAAGTACGTCCAACTGCCAAATGATTGGATTATTACACCCAGGTGCCGGTCGAGATGAATAAAAAAATCAGCGATATAAACAATAAGTTCCATATTATATTACAAAAGCGCGACTATGTTTCTTGTTGTGTAGTATAGGAAAGGAACTTTTATGTCAATAATAAAGAAATACACTACACATAGAGACGCTCATCTATATATTTTTCTATTGCTATTTTGCATTCCATTCGTGTAATGAACATTTTCTGGAGATAACAATAATGCATGAACTTTCTGTAACAGAGAGCATTCTTACTATTGTTCTGAAACATGCTCAGACTCACAAGGCGGAAAAGGTTCTCGCTGTCAATCTCAAGATAGGGGAACTGAGTGAGCTTGTCGGTGACTGTATTCAGCATTACTTTGACTATCTCAGCAAGGGCACGATTGCCGAAGGAGCAATAATCGACGTAGAAAGATCACCGATTGTCTTCCAGTGTAAAGATTGTGAAAATACTTTTGGGGTCTCTCTAAGAGATTCGAGGGATTTCGCCTGTCCTCGCTGTAGCGGGGTAAAGGTGTCGCTTCTCTCCGGGAGGGAATTTTATATCAAGGATATAACAATCTCATAATAACCCCCATAGCCCCATCAGGTGCACAACAAAGGAATGAAGCCTGCCCCGTGGAAACGGGGAACCATAGTAATCCCTAACGGGTCTCCCTTTTGCAAAGTGAGATAGAGAGGAGCATATGGAATCTATTTTCGTATTAATGAGGTTATAGAATGGCAGACATACGTTTGATAGAAATCAAGGAAGATATCCTTTCCGATAATAAGAATCTTGCAGATGAAATCAGAGACATGCTCCGCATACATAATGTTTTTATGCTGAACCTCATGTCCTCGCCGGGAAGCGGCAAGACAAGTCTCATCGTGAACACCATCCGCAGCATGCAGGATACGCGCAGGATCGGAGTAATCGAAGGCGATATAGACTCCACGGTGGATGCGGAAAAAGTAGTCCAGGAAGGTATTCCCGCCGTTCAATTAAAGACAGGGGGATTCTGTCATCTCGATGCTGCCATGATTAAGATGGCTCTGGATGAAATGGATCTTGAAAATCTTGATCTCGTCATAATCGAGAATATAGGAAACCTTGTCTGTCCGGCTGAATTCGACACGGGCGCCCAAAAGAACGCCATGATCCTAAGTGTTCCGGAAGGCGATGACAAGCCGCTTAAATATCCGCTTATCTTCAACGTGTGCGATGTCCTTGTGGTGAACAAAATAGATTATATGGGTATTGCCGATTTCGACATGGCTGCCTTGAAAGAGAGAGCCTTAAAACTGAATCCGAATATTACTATCATTGAGGCTTCCTGCAAAACAGGTGAGGGGATAGAGAAGTGGACAAGCTGGCTCACGGAAGAAATGAATGCCTATCAACGAGCGGTTACATAAGGAATCATCATGGATGTATATGAAACACTGCGCGAGATTCTGGATGCCCACCCTTCCGGTGCGCCGAAATCAAAAGCCTTTGACGAAATCCTCCGCTTTCTCTTTACACCTGAAGAAGCGGAGCTTGCCGCCCACATGAGCTTTACACCCACACCGGCCGAGGATATTGCATCTGCTGCCGGTATTCCTGTGGATGAAGCGGAATACTTGCTCGAGTTTATGGCGGATAAGGCAGTCATCTTTTCCTGCGAGAAGGACGGCGCGCTGCTCTTCGGTCTCCTCCCGACCGTTCCCGGTTTGTTTGAATATCCCCTGATGCGGGGGAAAGGCTCACCTCTTCACGAACGATTAGGAAATCTCTGGACAAAATATCGCAAAGACGGCCTTGGTGAATCCTTTGCGGGAAACCCGACACCCATGGCACGGGTTGTACCTGTTGGACAGGCAATAGATTCAACCATCTCTATTCATCCCTATGAGGAGGTGGCGACGTTAATTGAGAAGGCGGAATATATCGCCCTTGCTCAATGCGCCTGCCGTATCAGTGTTGGTGCATGTCATGCTCCCAGGGAAGTATGTTTATTCTTTGACGGACCGGCGCGCTTCCTGGTGGAACGCCGCTATGCCCGGGAAATAAACAGGGAGGAGGCACAGCACGTTCTCAATAAGGCTGAAGAAGCAGGGCTCGTGCATACCAGCAGCAATAGCGCAGACAAGGCGGGCTTTATCTGTAATTGCTGTCCCTGTTGCTGCATAATCCTGACATGCCGTACCAGGCTTAAGTTAGAACACGGATTCGCGACGAGCGGCTTCCAGCCTCAAGTCAATAGCAACACCTGTACGGGATGCGGTATCTGTGCGGATGAGCGGTGTCCCATGCAGGCTGTTGAAATACGGAACTCCCTTGCCGTAGTTGACATCAATACGTGCATCGGCTGTGGACTCTGTGTGTCTGCGTGTCCGGCGGGTGCCATGATTTTGGTGAGGCGGAGAGAGTCACCTGACATACCTGCAACACGCAAAGATTTGGGATTGAAGGTTCTCTCGGAAAAAGGCAAACTGGAACGCTTTCTACAAATGAACAAAGGAGCACACAAAAAAAAGATGCATAAATAAAAAATAATGCTTGATTTATTCAATAAAATTAGCTATAAGGGACACATCATAAAATATGAAAACGAGGGCATAGTAAAAGGCATTCTAACAGGTAATATCTCTAAATCTTGTACCCAGAAATTACTATTTCTGAGGAGCTGTTAGAGCAAGCCGCAATTGCACTGTCGACTTCCGGGAGCAACGACCACATCAGGCATTAACCAGGGATGCGGTCTGACTTCTGAAAAATATGAAGGTTATCAATAACTGCTCCAGGCGAGCCTTCAAGGAGGAGGTAGTGCAATATGTCTTTTAAAAGAGGTCGCACCGACCTACCTGTTTTATTGCTTCACAACATCGATCAATCATGGGATCCCTCCGATATCGATCTTGCTCTCCAGGAAGTTGCAAAGCTTGAATCAGTCCTTCAAGAACAGGGGCATCCGGTCACCAATGTTCCCGTGTACGATGCCGATCTTGGCTCCCGCCTCAGCTGTTACGAACCTGCCCAGCACATCGTCTTCAACTGGTG
>DNUI01000199.1:0-26613 GCA_003508565.1 Syntrophaceae bacterium | reverse complement strand
TCCCGTGAACACTGCAGTTATGGTCTGACTAGTGATGCCGTCGTCATGACACCAGAAGAATTGAAAGAGCGGATTGCATATATTCTGGATGTATTCAGTCAACCCGCTATCGTTGAAGATTTCATTGATGGAAGGGAATTTCACGTTTCTCTTTGGGGTAACGGCAGTATTGAGATGTTGCCTCCTGCGGAAATGGATTTTACGGCCTTCGATAACGTACGAGATCGCCTCTGCACATATGATTCCAAGTTCAAACCCGGATCGACCCATTACGAAAAGATCGGCCTGCAATTGCCCGCGCTCTTGACTGAGGCGGAATATAAACGCTTAAAGAATACCTGTATCCTTGCGTACAAAACCTCCGGTTGCCGTGATTATGCCCGTCTCGATATCCGGCTCAAAGACGGCATATTCTGGGTACTGGATGTAAACCCGAATTCCGACATCACAACAGATGCCAGCATGGCCTGTGCTGCCGAAGCTGCAGGCTATTCCTATGGAGAAATGATCAGCCATATCGTCAATCTCGCCGCCCGACGTCATCCGGTCTTTAAAAAACACATTCCATCAAAGAAGGTCGCATAGACATCAGGTTGTCTTTCTCATATACCGGGGCGCCTCTTCCGGCAAATGAAATCCGCCATACATCCTGTTCGTTGGATACTACTCAGCGGCGAACTGAACTCTGCCCGCTGTGTGTTCACCGGAAACGCACTCAATCAAGGCCAGGGCCAGATCAATGCCGGTTGAAACGCCCGCAGATGTCCATATCTTTCCTTCGTGTACAATCCAATCCTCAGTTACCTCCAGATCACCCATATCCCGCAGCTTTTGAAGCAACGCCCAATGAGCGGTGGCCCGCCGCCCGGAGAGCAGCCCTGCACGGTGAAGGATGAAGCTGTAGGTACACACGGAAAGTACGGCTTTACAATTTCGAGCTTGTTCATGCTTAATCCGGTGCGTTTCCTCATTGCCTCTGTCATTTTTCGGAAGGCAATAGGCCGGCGAGGAGGTAATTCATGATATGTCCGATGCGGGTGTAGGCCGCTTCATTGGCGACGAGGAATTCCCCGGCCATAAAAATAATACGATTGCCACTTAGCACCACAGCATTGCCCGTGGCATCGGACATCCCGGGCAATGATAGCCGTGTATGTATGGTCACCTGAGGAGGCTTCGTTATGGAGGGCCTTACTAATACTTTGACTCAATTATTTCAATAGGTGGCATAAAAGTGGCAAGATTGAGACGTTCAAATTCCTATTTTTGATCGCCTTTAACACCCATATATCCTAAAGTTGTTTCCCAGAAGGAAAGATCATATTTTGTTTTTTCGTACATCTTGGCATTTATGATTGCAATACCCGCCATCTCTGCCAGCGCGGAGAGAAAAGCCACTTCTTCACGGCTGTACTTTCTCATCTCCTGAGAGTAAAGCCGCAACATTCCTATCACGCGTTTCCTCGCGACTATCGGAAGCGAGAGGATCGAAACGATTCCTTCCTGGGCTTTTTCGGCAAGGTATTCAACACGGGAGTCGGTTCTCGCATCAGGGATGAAGACGGGGGTGCCTTCCAGAGTGTCGCGGATGCTCTTGTCTATATGAAGGGGACCTTTTTTTAGGTAGCGTTCGCTTAATCCTTTTGATGCGACCAGTTCCAGTTCTCGCGTCGTCTCATTTATAAGGCGAAGCGAGCAGGCTTTCACCTTCATGAGTAAGAGTACTTTCTCGATGACCAGGGCTATGACCTTGCGGGAATCCAGAGTGGAGAGGATGGCCCTCGTAATCTCATGGAGCCCTCTAAAGTACTCCAGACTTTTTGATGGATCAATCGTCTCTCGAGCAAATAACTTTAATTTTTGTTTAGGTCTTCGGGGTTCCTCCGGGAGTTCAACACCGCACTTTTTGAGAAGGGAAGACAGCTTGATACCTTCGTCTTCATAGATCTTCGCATTGACGATAGCCAATCCGCCGATTTCTGCCAGAGCTGAAACGAACTCGATCTCCTCGTCACTGAAGTCCCGGGGCTCTCCCGAATAAAGCCTGAGGACACCGATGACCCTATCATTGGCAACTACAGGTACTGAGAGGATAGTATTAATACCTTCTGCCGTCTTCTCCTTCTGATACTGGATTCTTGGATCTTTGGAAGCATCTTTAATCGTTACAACCTTCCCCTCCAGCACTTCCGGAATGCTTTTATCGGAAATTAAAGTCCCTTTGTCTAAATATTTTGTACTGAGCAAATATGAAGCAACCAGTTCTAAGCGCTTAGTCTTCTCATCCAAAAGCCTGAGGCTCCCCGCCTTGGCCCCAAGAGTGTTGACAGTTCTTTTGACAAGAAGTTTGAGAATATCCCTGATGGATAGAGAAGAAAAAATAGTTTGATTCACTTCGAAAAAAGCTTGAAAGTATTCAATAGTTTTATACTTCACCATGATCTTCATTCTCCTAAAGGGACATCGCGTAAAACCCTGCTGAGTTGTTTGGTTATGTAGGGAGTAAGTTGTGGGGTGAGTAAGCCCCAATAATTTCAATGCATCTCATTGTTGCATGTTCCACTTATGAAAGATTATTATCGAAATTCTCATAATGATATTTTTTCAATTATCTTATTTCTTTTTTAAAGATGAACTTAAATTTATCACCCTTCCATTCACCCTCATGTTTAGACCCATCCGGGAGAGTCAATATTCCTTTTCCATAATATTTATCTTCCTTCCACTCCCCCTCATATTTGGAACCATCAGGGAAAGTCAAAACACCCTTTCCATGGAACATATTATTTTCCCATTCCCCGTCGTATTTTTTACCACCCGGCAGTGTTAAAACTCCCCTCCCGCTTTTGCTTCCATTCTTCCATTGTCCGGAATACTTGTTTCCGTCAGGCAGGGTTAATGTTCCGATTCCTTCAATATTTCCTATCTTCCATTCGCCTTCATATCGACTGCTATCCGGAAGAATCATAACTCCCCGTCCAGCAGGAAGCCCGCCATCCCATTTACCTTTATACTCGCTTCCATCAGGCCATTTGAAGAGCCCTTCCTCGTGAAAAAGTCCTTTTATAAATTGGCCGTTATATCTGCTTCCATCAGGATGAGCATACATTCCCTTACCGGTATAAGGATCATCCTGCCACTCAAACTCTATTTTTTCAGTCTCAGATATTTTTTTTACCAGTTTTTTCAATGCCCTCTTACTCCCCGCACATAAGAAATCTCACTTTCCAATAAACTTACCATTTCTGAACTGGCCATCATATTTTTTGCCGTCCGGAAACGTCATTATACCCCGGCCGTTAGGGAGACCATTTTCCAGTTCACCCTCGTATCTTCTCCCGTCTTTTAGCGATAATAAGCCTTGCCCATGATACTTGTTATTTTTGAACTCACCTTCATATCGATCACCTCTGGGATACGTCAACATTCCTTTCCCATTTGACAATCCATCCTTAAATTGACCAACATACTTCGTACCGTCGGCCAAGATTAAAACCCCCTGACCTTCATACTTTCCCTCTTTGAACTCGCCATCATATTTTTTTCCATCAGGATGGAAATCATTCCCCTTCCCATGGTACAGGTTATTTTTCCATTCACCTGAATATTTCCGCCCACTGGGCATGGTCAGGAATCCTTCACCTTCCCGTACGTCTTTCTTCCATTGTCCCACATACACGGAACCATCCGGCAGGGTCAAAATACCCTGACCATCTCTTTCTCCGTCTATCCACTCTCCCACATATTCTCCACCATTAGGGAACGTCATGGTTCCGTGCCCGTGCGGAAGACTATCCTTTAATTCACCCACATAACTTCGCCCATCATCATAGTTAACAGACCATTGGCCTTGAGAAATATCGGTCTTCGTCATGGCAGATAAAGGTTCCTGTTCCGTGGAAAATTTTTCCTTTGCCACCGCTTCCATCTCTACCATAATTCTCGCTTCTTCAGCCCTGAATTCTGCATCCGTATCTGAGGCGAGTCTTGCCTTTATAATCTCTTCCATCTCTGCCGTGATTCTTGCTTCTTCCGCCTTGAACTTAGCATCAGCTTCCTCTCTGGCTTTTGCTAAAGCCTCTCTTGCCCTCAACTCGGCCGCCAAACGGACTGTTTCTTCTGCTTTTGCCCTTGCTTCCATCTCCGCTTTGTGCCTTGCTTCCTCCTCCGCTTTCGCCCTCCTCTCGGCCTCTTTTCGTGCCTTCGCCTCTTTTGCCAAGTGGGCATCTTTTGCCCTGGCCTTCGTTTCCGCTTCCTCTCTGGCCTTCAGCTCGGCTTCTTCTCTTGCCTTCAGTTCGGCCGCCAAGCGGGACGCCTCTTCTGCCTTCGTCCTGGCTTCCGACTCAGCCTTATGCCTGGCTTCCTCTTCCACCCTGACTCTCTCTTCTGCCTCTACTCTGGCCTTCGTTTCCGCTTTCTCTTTTGCCTTCAGCTCAGTTGCCATACGGGCCGCTTCTGCTGCCATCATCTTCGCTTCCGCTTCCGCATCCTCTTTCACCTTTAGTTCAGCCATCAAGCGGTCTACTTCTTCCGCTATCGCCTTGGCTTCCATCTCCACTCTAAGCCTGGCCTCTTCCTCTACCTTTACCCGCGCTTCGGCCTCTTTTCTACCTCTTCTCTCCGCCTCTTCCCTCGCCTTCGCCTCTTCCGCCAACCGGGCATCTTTTTCCCTGGCCTTCGTTTCCGCTTCCTCTCTTGCCTTCAGTTCGGCTTCTTCTCTTGTCTTGAGTTCGGCCGCCAAGCGGGACGCCTCTTCCGCCTTCGCCCGGGCTTCCTCTTCGGCTTTATGTCTGGCTTCCTCTTCCGCCCTGACTCTCTCTTCCGCCTCTTCCCTCGCCTTCGTTTCCGCTTCTTCTCTTGCCTTCAGTTCGGCCGCCAAGCGGGACGCCTCTTCCGCTTTTGCCCTGGCTTCTGACTCTGCTTCCTCTTTTGCCTTTAACTCAGTCATTAAGCGGGCAACTTCTTCCGCTTTCGCCCTGGCTTCGGCTTCGGCGTCCGCTTTTGCTTTCAGCTCTGCCATCAAACGGTCTACTTCTTCCGCTTTCGCCTTGGCTTCAACTTCTGCTTCCTCTTTTGCCTTTAACTCAGTCATTAAACGGGCTATCTCTTCCGCTTTCGCCTTGGCTTCCGTTTCTGCATTCAATCTGGCTTCCTGTTCCGCTCTAATTCTCGTTTCCGCTTCCTCTCTATTCTTCGCCTCTGCTTCCTCTATCGCTTTCAACTTAGCCGCCAACAGTGCCGCTTCTTCCGCTTTGGCCTTGATTTCCGCTTCGGCCTCCTCTTTCACCTTCAACACGGCTGCTAATCGAGTGGCCTCTTCCTCTTTGTTTTTCGTTTTTGCGTCTGCTATTATTCTTCCCTTAAGTTCGGCCGCCAGGCGAGCGGCCTCTTCTGCTTTCGTTCTTGCTTCCGCCTCTGCTTCCTCTTTGATCTTTAGTTCAGCCACCAGGTGGGTGGTTTCGTCTGTTTTTGCCCTGGCTTCCGCTTCTGCCTTGAGTTTTGCTTCTTCTTCTGCCTTCGCTCTCCTCTCGGCCTCCTTCCTTGCCTTTGCCTCCTCGGCCAACAGCTTTTCCAGTTCCGCTCTTACCTTCGCTTCCGTCTCCGTCCTTGTTTTCGCTTCTATTTCATCTCTTGCCCTCAGTTCGGCCGCCAAACGAGCTACCTCTTCTGCTTTTTCCCTAGCTTCAGCCTCTGCCTTGAGTCTCGCTGATTCTTCTGCCCTAATCCTTGCTTCCGCCGTCTCCCTGGCCTTCACTTCCGCTTCCTCTATTGCCTTCACCCTGGCCGCGAGCAGTGCCGCTTCTTCCGCTTTGGCCTTGATTTCCGCTTCGGCCTCCTCTTTCACCTTCAGCACAGCTACTAAACGAGTAGCTTCCTCCTCTTTGTCTTTTGCTTCCGCGTCCGCTTTTAATCTTATCTTCAGTTCCGCCGCTAATCGGGCTGCCTCTTCTGCTTTCGCCTTCGCTTCCGCTGCTGCTTCCTCTTTTGCCTTAAGTTCGGCCACCAGATGAGCGGTTTCGTCTGTTTTTGCCCTGGCTTGCGCTTCTGCCTTGAGTCTGGCTTCCTCTTCCGCCTTCGCTTTCCGCTCGGCCTCCTTCCTTGCCTTTGCCTCTTCGGCCAACAGTGCCTCCAGTTCGGCTCTCACCCTCGCTTCCATTTCGGCCCTGGTTTTCGCTTCTATTTCATCTCTCGCCCTCAGTTCGGCCGCCAAACGCTCTGCTTCTTCTGCTTTCGCCTTCGCTTCTGCCTCTGCCTTGAGTCTGGCTTCTTCTTCTGCCCTTGCTTTTCTCTCCGCTTCTTGCCTTGCCTTGCCTTCCTCTACTAACCGTGCTTCTATCTCAGCCCTTGCCTTAGTTTCCTCATCTGCCTGAGCCTTTGCTTCTTTTTTCCTCCTGACCTCTTCTATCTCCTTTGCCCTCATTTCAGCCTGCTGTTGGACTTTGTTCACTCCTTCCGCGCGGGCCTCTTCCTCTCTGGCTTTCACTTCCGCTGTCGCTATAGCTCCCGCTGTAATCCTTGCTTTCAGTTGTGAAGGATCTTCTACTTTACTACCGAACTCCCACTTCCCTTGATATTTTTTCCCGTCAGAAAATACATACTCACCCTTTCCGTGCGGAAGGCCATTGAGCCATTCGCCCTCGTATTTACTGCCGTCGGGCCACGCATACATACCCTTTCCATGGGGTGTATCATCCCTCCACTCACCCTCATATATACTCCCGTCAGGCCAGATAAAAGTCCCCTGTCCGCTATACGGATTATCCTTCCATTCAACTTTAAATTGTTCTTTGGCGGATGTTCCCCTAACCAAGCGCTTCCACATTTTTTGCCTTTCATCCCTCACTGTTCTGTGAAAAGGTCAATCTTTACTATAGTAAAAGAGTATGTAAGTGTCAAAAGAAAAGAGGAAAAAAGAATTATCATTGAATGATCTCCTTGTGAAGCATGGCAGATATCCCGCATAGTTTAAGGATTACATCCAATTATTCCGGTTCGTCGGCATCGAAGAAAAAATTGTATAAAAATTAGCATAGCTTCGACAATGTGAAGGATACGGGAAGACCTTCTGTATGAATTGCTATAGCCATGTAGCTATTTGCTCAGTAATTGCATCATTATAGCTGCAAAGCTTAACATTAGATCGAACGCATCAGATCTCGTTCACGGGTTAGAGTTCAGGCTTTCACTCAATGAAGCCAAAAGCCCAAGTCAATACCCCGACCAGGAGATAAGAATCCACAGAATATTCGCTCTGTTTTCTTAAAATATCTTCTCATCGCCTAAGTTGGCATGCTGCCTGAGGAAGTGATTCAATCCTGTCAGGGTGCGAATATTTCTCTCTTTGAGTGCTACGATGAAATGCACAAGAAGTTGCGCAGTCAACAGGGCATCCCCTATTGCTGTATGCCTTTCACCGGGCTCTATGCCATAAAAGGCAAGAAGATTGTCCAGGGAATAACTTTTTACGGGGATATGAAGTGCCTCTGCCATGGCTATAGTGTCAAGCGTTTTGTTCTTAATTTTCGACCGGCAAAATTTTTTCAGCCTGGGGTTGATGAAGCCCAGATCAAAACTGATATTATGCCCGACTATGACGCTGTTTCCGATAAAATCCAGAAATTCGATCAGAACACCGAAAAAACTGAGACGACCGACCAGCATTTCCCGCTGAATACCCGTAAGCTTTAACACATTCTCCGGTACTTGCCGGCACGGGTACACCAGTTGATGAAACGATTTATCTCCCTTTATCTCACAGCCCTCGACAATTACGGCACCGACAGCAATAATTTCATCACCCCTGGCGTGGTTAAAACCCGTCGTTTCAAGATCCATAACCACATAGCGCACATCTTCCAGCAGAGTTGACGGGGGTACTAATTTGCTGTTTTCAGCTATTATCTCTTTTATCTGCGCAACCATGAACGGAGGCAGGCCGTTTTTGGCCTCCTGCTGCCTGAGCAGCTTTTTTGCTTTGTCGATCAGTTTTTCCATGACTACTATGTGTTACACATAAACAGGTGTTCTGGATAGAGATCCGGTACATTGTTCTTTCCATGCCGCAATTTTCATGTTTGCCGTTATTACCATTTCCCCGCAATCCGTAATCTTTGAAGCTCTTGTCGGGGAGGGACGCCTTGTCGATTTTTCATATACGTCACTCCTATTCCACAGGCAAGAAATCCACTCTTCCATAGGGTAGCGTCAATGTTACTTTCCCGGAAACGATTATGGTATCAGATCCCGGAGGAAAGGACTCTGCGGGCATAATCGGTAAAATGCTCACTGGTAATTTTCTGCAGGCGTGAAATTGCAGAAAAAGCGCCTTTGAGAAGCAACTGCTCTGTCTTGTTCAGGCGGTAAGGATTGATATAGTTATCGGCCTCTTTGCCCTTTTTTACTTTGCTCACGTTTTCGCGTATCGCCAGCATCATCAGTGTCTCAAAAGCTTCACGTATGAGTACCCCGTCTTCCTCGGATATAATGCCGATTTTCACAACCCGGTCAATCCTGCCGAGAGTGGATGTTTCAGAAATCCTGTTTTGCACAGCAAAAACTCGGAAACAATTAATGATATGACGGCATACATACTTGAGGTTTATTTCATTTTTGTGGGGACCCTTTTTCCCCGTGACAAAGTTTCCCAACATATTCAAAGGCACAGGTCTTACCAGTTCATCTTCTGTCATGGAGTGAGTCAGTCCGAGAGATTCCCGAAAGCCATCAAATATGTGCTCCCAGATTTGTCGGCTAAGGCCACGTGACCCGTATGAAGGCCGACAATCCAGAAAAATAGTAAGCATCCGAATACTGTCAGCCTCACCATGATAAAACCAGCGGGTAATAACCTTTTTCCACCCGCTAAGAGAATGGCACCACTTTGGGTTCGATGCCATCACATCACCTTTGCAGGGAGCAAAGCCCGCCCGTACAAGCTCTTCTACCACTTTGGAGCCCAGGATATGAAAGTATTCCCTGTGATCGTGATCGCTGTCGGCATAGATGATGGCGTTATCCTGGTCGGTGCGAAGAATCTGTTCCTTGCGTCCGGCGCTCCCCATATTAATCCAACAATACTCCACGGGCGGTGAACCATACCCCTGCAGGGCCACCTCCTGCTCGCACAACTCGATAATCCTGGACAAAAGCCGGTCATGCATCTCCGTAATGATAGCAAAAAGTTCCGGTACGGATGCCCTTTCCGCTACCAGGGCATACAATAAATGATCCACTTCTTGTCCGATTTGAGACAGGTGATCCAAATCCTTCGCCGTCTCTATTTTGTCGGTAACCCATAGGCTTCCGGTACTCCTGGTATTCACCAGATCACGCAAGGCCAGCACCCCAACGAGCCTTTCATCATCCATGACCACCATGTGGGTAATCTGATGCTTGATAACCGCTAACAGCGCCTGGTTGTAAAACGCTCCCATCTGGAGCTTGATCAGTTTTTCATCCATGACCATGCCGGCCGTGAGATTTTCCATCTGACATGATGCGCGGGTCATAACCTTGTGAACGAGATCTCTTTCTCTGACCAATCCAATAGGGTAATCCTTATCATCCACGACAACCACTGAACCAACGCGACGGTCCACCATGAGTTTCGCCACTTCGGCAACCGGTGTGCGATACTCACAGATAACCGGTGATGTCGTCATGATTTCACTTACCCTTTTGCGCAGGAGGGGGGATTCCGTCGAGCTGTGGGCTTCGTAGGATTGCTGAACAATGACCTCCCGGTAAAGCAAACGTAAACGTTCGCTGAGAATCCCTGTGAATTGCCCGGAAAACAATGGATGGGTAACCATTAACTCTTCCATCTTTTTGCCTGGGATGAGAATGCATGTTAAATCCTCAAGAGCACGGACTGAGGCGGGATATGATTTTTGCGTGAGAACCGAGGTGATCCCAAAAAAATCGTGCTGATGACGGAAACCGACACCGGTTTCCTCATTTCTCTCATCCGCTACGACTATTTCCACCGATCCCCGGGCTACGATGAAAAGTGTGGGCGGCCCCTTCTTTCCCTGTTTCAGAATGTAAGCTCCCCTGGGGAAGTTTTTCACTTCAGATGTTCTTCCGATATCCTCAAGCACATCATCACGCAGGAAGTTGTAAGGAATCGTTTGCTTCAATACATCCACGACGTCGATTTTCATAGACACCTCTCACCATTTTGCGTAAGTCACCAACGGGTGCACGGCGGATATCCCTGCCGCAATGAATCTGACATGAACAGTGTCTCCAGATGTGGCAATGGGGAGTTGACAAATCAACTATATGCATCCCCGCGGGTATTTCTTTGTGATCCTCTTGGATAGTAAACAGGGATCCGATTCCTTTTTTTGGAATTTATCAACCATACGTTCACGTTTACAGGTGTTTGCGAGAATGTTCAGGGCGGATCCGCGAACGCCTGATAAGAATCTACTCTCACAGAAAAAAAGTATAGGGAAAGTATCATTGTATGTCAATGAAAATCGACAGTTACTTATGTGGTTTCGTGCACGTTGTACCTCTTGAGAGGCACCCTTAGGACCTTGTGCCGCAATATTCCACTCAGCTTTATGCCTTTTTCACAACCCCATCACCGCCATATGGGAAAAACCGGTGTACGATATATTCACAATCAATGGAACACCAGAGAGAAATTATTTTTGACTTGTCAAGACGAGGGTCTCATTATATAAACCCACCGCAAAGAACAGCATGCTACGGGGTATGATGATGATTTTAGGAATTGATGTGGGTGGCACACATACTGACGCGGTGCTCATTGAAGGCCTTAAAATAAAGAAAAAAGCGAAAGTACTCACGAATAACAAAAACTTATTAGATTCACTTCTGACTGTAATAAACGAATTGCTCAAGGGAGAAAACACTGCAACCCTGAAACGGGTTGTTCTGAGCACTACGATTTCCACAAATGCCATCGTACAAAATAAAACGGACAGAGTGAGTCTCGTCCTTATCAGCGGACCGGGAATCTCGCCGTCACTCTTGAAGACAGATGAGAATACCCACTTTGCATCAGGCTATGTTAATCACCGGGGCATTGAAATTACGAAAATTGATCCTGAAGAAATAAGGTGGATCGATAAAAAAATTGAGGCGGAGAATATACGGCACATAGGCGTAGTCGGAAAATTTTCCACGAGAAATCCAGATCAGGAAATCAGAATCAGAGATATCCTTGGCAAGCGGCCGAGACACATATCCCTTGGCCACAGGATGTCAGGACATCTCAATTTTCCGAGGCGCATATCAACCACATTTCTCAACGCCTCCATCTGGGAACTGTACAATAATTTTGTGAAACAGGTTCTTGATTCTATACGTCATCGGGGACTCTCTGTGCCCATTTACATTCTCAAGGCGGATGGGGGAACTATAGACATATCCAAGTCCGTTGAAATTCCCGTCCAGACAATACTTTCAGGACCTGCCGCCAGCGTCATGGGAATTCTCAGTCTATTCGACCGCAAAGAAGATGCCATTGCCCTGGACATCGGGGGTACGACGACAGATATTGCAATGTTTGCCGATGGGGTTCCCCTCCTGGAAGCATTCGGTATAACCATAAACGGGCATAAAACTCTCATCAGGGGTTTACGGACGCTCTCCATCGGTATCGGTGGGGACAGCAGGATAAAATTTGAAAATAACATGATGACTATCGGACCTGAACGGGAAGGGCCTGCCGCCGCATTCGGGGGTCCATTTCCAACACCGACGGACGCCATGATTATCCTTGGCCTGACGGCGATCGGCGATAGAGAAAAAGCCGCATTGGCCATCAAGGAAATAGCCCTCAAAATGAATGTTTCCATTATGGAAGCAGCAGAAACCATCATTGATCACACCTGCAGGAAGATTGCCTCCCACGTTACCGGCATGATTAAAGAAATCAACAACAAGCCAGTTTACACAATACATGACATTCTTGAGGGAAAGAAGTTATGCCCCAAATCGTTGTACATCGTCGGTGGTCCCGCACAAGCCATCGCTGCAAATCTTGGAAATATACTGGGATGTCCCGCCTATATTTCCGAGCACGCCGAGGTAGCAAATGCCATCGGCGCGGCCCTTGCCAGGACAACGGCTGAAATTACCGTCCTTGCCGATACGGAAAGACGGACTTTGACGATAGGTGAGGAAGGTATCCAGATTACTATTCCATCGGAATTTTCCCGGGAAGATGCCATGCAAGTCGGTACTGAAAAGCTCAAAGAATTGGCAGTGCGGATGGGGGCCAAGGAGGAAGATCTGGAAATAGAGGTAATAGAAAATCAGGAATTCAACATGGTAAGGGAATTTCAAACAACGGGCAAAAACATAAGAGTCAAGCTTCAGGTTAAACCGGGCTTGATAGCCGGATACACAAGGGGGACCCTGGTGTGATAAAAAAAATAAAAAGAACCGGTCTCGTTTTCTTCCCCGCCTTTGACTGGGCAATTTCTCCGACTCACCCGGAGAGAGAGGAGCGCCTGCTCTACACACAGGATCAGGTATTTGAAGAAGGATTGCTCGATCTCGAGAACATCACCGAGTACAAACCCAACGTAGCGACGATCGAGGATATCAACAGGGTCCATATATGTGTTCCCAACGCGATAAGCGTAGTCACCAAGTCGCATCTCATATCAGCCGGTGGTGCTATTACGGCTGCGGAGAAAGTATTGAGGGGAGAAGTGGATAATGCCTTTGCTCTTGTGAGGCCCCCGGGACATCATGCTATGTTAGTTGTCCACGGCGCCCGTGGTTTCTGTAACATTAATATAGAAGGAATCATGATCGAATACATAAGAAAACATTACGGTGCGAAAAGAATAGCCGTCATAGATACGGACTGTCACCACGGAGACGGCACGCAGGACATTTATTGGAACGATCCGAATACCCTGTGCATCTCAGTACATCAGGACGGGAGGACCCTTTATCCAGGATCAGGGTTCCCCGAAGAGTTAGGCGGTCCGAACGCTGTGGGAACCACCATCAATATCCCCCTTCCTCCCAGATCATCGGACAAAGGGTTTCTCTATGTTCTGGACAATGTCATACTGCCCATTTTAGACGATTTCAAACCCGATCTCGTGATAAATTCTGCAGGACAGGACAACCACTACACAGACCCGATTACCAATATGCGTTTTACAGCCCAGGGTTATGCCAAATTAAACGAAAGACTCTCACCGGACATCGCGGTTCTGGAAGGCGGATACTCCATCGAAAATGCCCTTCCCTACGTCAATGTGGCAATCATTCTGGCTATGGCGGGCCTGGATTACAGCCACGTGAGGGAGCCTAACTTACACGATTCAGCAGTCAGCCAATCAGACGAAATCAGTCGATACATCGAAAAAGAGGCCTCAAAAATTTACAGCCTCTGGAAGAACAGGGAATCAATTAAAAAAAACCTAATAAAAAATTCCCGATACGTCAAAAGGAAGAAGAACATTTACTACGACACCGAAGGGATCAGAGAGCAGCAGGAGGAAACGGTCCGTGTATGTAATGACTGCGGAGGGCTCGTGATTATAGATTCTGTTGCAGATACGGGCAACAGAATAGTGGCTGTCATTGTTCCCGGACAGAGTTGTTCAGAATGCAGGAAAGAAGGTGAACTCTATTACGCCTCTATGAATAGGAAAGCTTACAATTATCTGTATTTCCAGGATCGGGATTCAGACGTCTTCATCACTCATACGGGAGCCTGATTCTGTCCATTTCCCAAAATGATCTTGGCAGACGTTCCCCTCACCACGCGCTGCCACATTTTTTGCCTCTCACTCTCACTATTCTGTGAAAACGACAATCTTTATTAAAAAGTGATGTCTCTGGAGTTGAGAGCGGGGATATGATGCTAATTCTTGTCAATCTTCAGGAAATAGTTGATCCCCAGGGGCTCTTCAATTACCTGGATATTGCGAATGGCCTTTTCCGGAATGGCCCGGGCGAAGTCGAGTATCTCATGCTTAT
Organism: Syntrophaceae bacterium; assembly: GCA_003508565.1. Taxonomy (GTDB): domain Bacteria; phylum Desulfobacterota; class Syntrophia; order Syntrophales; family UBA2185; genus UBA2185. The sequence goes on along the minus strand of DNUI01000199.1, from coordinate 12,630 downwards.
TCCGGTAAATGAGCTTCCAGTCGTAGATATAGTCCATGACAAATCGGAGATCCCGGGGGTTATTTTCGGAAAAGTTCCCGATGATGAGGGAGCCCCCTGGTTTGACCAGATGGAACAGGTTTCTGGTCAGGGCGATGGTTCCTTTAGATTTATCAAGAAGGTACGTTTTGATATAGTCATAGAGTCCAGCCGTGTAGACCAGGTCAAAGGTGTCACCCTTCAAGGGTTCAAGATCATACTTTATTGTGCTGAGGAATCGTCGGATTCCCTTAAAGTCCGTTCTGGGATAGCAGTATTTGAGCATGGCCCGTCTCGGTCTGGCAGTCTGGTAATTTCCCGAAATGAAATGAAAGGCATTTGCCAAGGCATATCTGAATTCATGGGGAGGCTGGGTCTCGAAATGAAACTTCATGAGGACATCCATATCATGATCCAAGGCTATGAACTGATAGCACATGTCCCTGCATGTATTCAGGACATCAATGATCTCCTGGGCAGGACCGGCGGCCAGTGACATGACTTTCCCCCCTTTCAGATTGAGAATCTGCTCTTTCAGGAAGTCCCTGCGGTTTCTGACGGACTGGCACGCCTTTGTTGCCAGGGCGTGCTTGTGGAGGAACATGCCAAAAGGCGTCTCCCCTTCAAAACGGTCATCATAGATGAACCGCATCATGTATGCATCTCCGGCGTATCCATTGGGTTTATTTATTATCCGCCAATAAAAGGGCGCCTCCTGGACAATATCGAAATAGTGGCTCTTGCGTATGTGCGAGAGATAGTCCAGTTTCTCTTCATTTCCAATATCCGCGGTTATCCGGCCCATTTTATCCATGCACGGGTATCGCCACGATTCGAATGCCTCAATTTCCCGGATTAGTATACCTTCAAGTTCACTGCCCTTTTCTGAAAGACGATTGAGCCTTTGCCGGAGATGCAGATGTCCATTCTCGAGTTCTGAAAACAATGTCCTGAAGATCTCCCACCTGTCCTTGCTTGACTTTTCACGTGTTGAGTGACGCATCATAAATAACTTGCCTCATATTGGGATATTGCAGCCGTGATGTACAGAGAATTCCCTCTACCTTGCAGGATATGCCATGAAGAGAGAAATTTAAGTGATCTCAGTCACAGCTAGGTACATTGAGCGTTTTCTCATTGGTTATTATAAACGAAAGCAACATGGCCGTTCTATAGTTTCCTTAATGGGAATTCACTTTCTCTGATGGAATCTGTCTACCGCTGTCCAGAATCTCCCGGAGCTTGACGGAGATTTGTGTTATGTCGAATGGTTTTTGAATGAAGCCTGCACAGCCCTCCTCCATTATCCTGACGGTGTCGCCGCTGATGCTGTAGCCGCTCGCAAGGAGTATTTTAACATCGGGACGGATGACCCGCAGGCGCTCATAGGTCTCACGCCCGCCCATGCCCGGCATAACCATATCGAGGATGATCAGATCAATGGAATCCAGGTGAGTCTGCAACTTGTCAATAGCTTCCCGGCCGCCTTTGGCCACGAGAACGCTGTAACCAAGCCATTGCAGCATCTCCGTTGCTGAGTTGATGGTTATGTCCTCGTCGTCTACGAGCAGAATCGTTTCCTTTCCTCTCATCAGGGTCTCTTTTACTATTCTTTCTTTTACGGCACCTCTGTCCGAGGCTGGGAGATAGATGTTGAAAGTGGTCCCCTGTCCCTTTTTGCTGGCCACATTGATAATGCCGTTGTGGGACTTGACGATACCGTATGCCGAGGCCAACCCGAGGCCTGTGCCACGGCCCATCCCCTTGGTGGTGAAGAAAGGCTCAAATATTCGTTCTTTGGTCTTCTCATCCATGCCAACACCCGTGTCGGTAACGGTAATCTTCAGGTATCTTCCTGACCTCAGACCATACGGCTTGGTATCTGCTTCATCCAGGAAGACATTGTGGGTTTCAAGATACAGATTTCCGCCTGCTGGCATGGCCTGCCAGGCATTTACATAAAGATTCAGGAGGACCTGTTCGATCTGCCCCTTATCGACCTCTGCTATCCATGGATCGGCCTGGAAATTTGTGGAGATGCTGATCTCTTTTTTTGTTCGTCCGAAAAGCTGGGCGCTCTTGTCAACGAGTTCGTTGAGATTGGTGGGGCTGACCTCATACTTGCCACCCCTGGAAAAGCCGAGCAATTGCCTGGTGAGCTCGGCACCCCGTTTGACATACTGCTCCGTGCTTTTCAGTTTTTCGAAGTGCGGGTGTGTGGTGTCTATGTCGAGGAGCATCAAAGATGCATATCCCTGGATCCCCATCAGGATGTTATTGAAGTCGTGGGCAATACCTCCGGCCAGAGTCCCCATGGCTTCCAGCCTCTGGGCTTGCTGGAGCTTACCCTCCAGTTCGGCCTTCTTTTCCTCGGCCTTTTTCCGTTCCTCAATTTCCAGCCTCAGGTCCTTGTTGATTTCCACAAGTTGGGACGTGCGTTCCTGAACGATTCTTTCAAGTTCCACATTGGCGGACTCGATCTTCTGCTGCTCCCTTTCCAGAAGGTAGGCAAGGAAAAAATCCCGCCGCGTGTAATATTCAATGGAATAACAGGAAAACATTCCGACAAGATTGGCGCTGATGAAGAAAAAATTGTTATTCAGCAGAATTGGAAACGGCGTATCACTGATTCCGACAGCGACAATCTCATAGAGTGCCACGATGATCCAACCCCCGGCTGTCGCCCAGATGAAGCGAACTCTGGTAAAGGCATATCCCCAGATGAGGACGAGAATCAGACCGGCATAATAGAAGTAGTTCACAGGCGGAGGTATGATGGATATCATGGCAATGATGCCCGCACCGGCAATAATCATAGTAACCATAAGGGCAGGCTGGAAGTATCTCCTGAAGAGCGGTGTAAACGACAAAAGGAGTGAAACCAGGATGGCCGGACAGACAAGGGCATAGCGTATGAGCCACAGTTGGGATCTCATCTCGGGAATGAGTTGAATGTCAAGGATGCCGAAGAGGCCGTACACCAAAATTCCCGCCAGTAGAGCCAGGCGGACTACCTTCAGGGAATTCAGATAGTAGACGTCAAGAAATGCCTTTTCGAGGTCTCCCGGGAAGGATAGTGTAACAGGATTGAATGGCATCTCCTCCGGCCTTACGGATGCGGCCGGCATAATGAAATCTTTGGGCTCTTTCATTGCTTGCATAAAAAAACTGGAGACGCTCACCGTTGTCAACACAATTCGGTGTGCTGTGCCTTACTTATCCTGCGCACCATGTTCATTAGTGACACAACGAACACTTTTGCAGAAAATTGCTTTTCCATTAGTTGTATAAATACGGGAAAGCAGTTTGTATGTCAAGAATAAAGACAATGTTATCCCATGTTATACACATGACGCATTTCTATATTCTGGATACCTCAAGAGGATCCTCATCACTCGCATTTATACTATATGCAAATAAAAGATCATTATTATCAACGTTATGTATTACAATACTCTATAAACTCCTAAACGTGGTTTCTCAGCATCAGCTCCAGGGGGTGGGGATTTAGATAATACTGTTTTTTAAGGTAAGGTTCGTCATATTTCCGGACATAATGCCGTATCATCACGATGGGTACAACAAGAGGAACCAATCCCACACGGTACTCTTCTATAATTTCTGTAAGCTCCCTTCTTTCATCTTCTGAAATACGCTTCTTGAAGTAGCCTGCCATATGAAACAACACATTGGCATTTTTTTTTGCCGTCCCGATTAGACGGATGGCATCCGTGAGTATGCTGAAGTATTCAAAGAGAAACTTGCCTGCTTTACGGCCCTTCAAATCAGCCACAATACGTCCGAGAGCGGCTGTATGCTTCGGGCTGTGGGACATGATAAGCAGCTTATGGCAGGTATGGAAATCGATCAGATCTTTGACAGACATACCTTGCCGAGTCAGGTCATACCATCTTTTATACACAAATACCCGCTCAATGAAATTTTCTCTCAGGACGGGATCATGGAGCCGCCCGTCATCTATTACCGGGATGAGAGGAAAATGCTTCATAAAAGCCCCCCCGAATATCCCGGCGCCTTTACGGTCGGGCATCCCTGAAGAGGAATAAATTTTTACACCCCCTATTCCTGAGCTGGGGGATCTGCTTTTAAAGATAAAGCCGCACAGTTCCTCCTTTTCCAGTTCCTTTAACTTTTTTGCACCCCAGTTCAGCATTCTATCCGTGTGGTCAATCCCGGAATGGATCGTAACCAGCCGGGGCGATTCAGGGTCGCCTATAAGGCGCATGGCTTCCCTGGGGACGCCCAGACCACACTCGACCTCAGGGCATACAGGTATCCATCTGAAGTATCGTCCGAGGGTCTCTGTGATATAGCGGTCATGCTGGTGCCCTCCATTGTATCGCACATTATTTCCTAATAGACATGAACTGATTCCTATCATGATAGATTCCATTGGTGACCTCACGTATTCTTCTTTAAGGGAAATTTATAAATTATGACCGGAATTTTTCCTGCTCTCTTCAAACCTTGCATACATGATTTCTCTGGAAAGGAGAAACGCCGGCCCCAAGCTTATTATAAATAGAATATCTCATTTTCATGAACTTGCAAATACAGTTCTTGATTTTATCTTCTATGATTTTGTAAAGAAATACATTAAACAAGTCTGAAATATAATGTTGCAGGAACTGACAGTAAATTTTTCACCTTGGCCGCGTGAGGAGGGGATTGATCGAGGTTGGTTACTGAGGAGAGATGTTCATGAATAAAAAGCCTTCAATCATAGGGAGGATGTTCGACGCAATAGCGCCCACCTATGATACACTTAATACTATTCTTTCCTTTTCCATCGATAAAGTCTGGAGAAAGGCTGCCATAAAGTCCTTGGTGATACGCCCGGGGGACCTGGTGCTGGATGTAGCCACGGGTACAGGAGATCTTGCGCTTCTGGCCACTTCCCGCGGGGGATGGGTCATTGGCATCGATCTCTCACGGCAGATGCTTTTGCACGCTTCCTCGAAGGCACGGGAACAGAGCCTCGACACGCAGTACGCTGTGGTGCAGGCTGATGCCCTCTCTATGCCATTCCGCAACGATACCTTCAACAGTGCCATGGTGGCATTCGGAATCAGAAACATGGAAAACATGGATGTCTTCCTCACTGAGATACACAGGGTTCTCAATCCACACGGACGTTTTTCCATACTCGAATTTTCCGTGCCGGAAGGACTGCCCTTTAGATGGATATACCTGGCATACCTGACATATGTGATTCCGTGTATCGGTTATCTCATCTCCGGGAATTATGACGCTTACCGGTATTTAAGCGACTCGGTGATGAAGTTTCCCACCCCAAAGACATTAGAGGGTATCATGGAAAAGCAGGGTTTTCGAATCATCCGGTCAAGAGCCCTCCTGGGAGGGATATCTCATCTTTACCTGGTGGAAAAACAGTAATCACACCATCACCTAAATACGATAATGAAGCTACTCGCCTAAAGAATGTGTATTCTTGCAGTTTTTGTAACGAAAAAATCAAGGAGAGATTTTATTAGTGCGTGCATTATTCAGATCTAGGCCGGACAAGACCATCCGGATATGTATCAAGAATCCTCTTTTCTTTGATGTAATTTGAGGCCTCTTCCACGGTCGTAAAATACCCGAGCAATATTCGATACCAGACACCTCGTCCAGGGAGATGAACTTTTTCCATATGAACATCAGGATAACCTGTTTTAAGGTACTCCACAAATGCGGCCGCTTCGCTGATGCTGGCTTCAGGATACGCTTTAACCTGAACAGCGTATTGCCAGTTTTTTTTGTTTTTTGATGGTGTGTGTATGATTAACCCCTCATTACGATCTTTTGTTGTATCCACTCTGGTAGGCGGGACCTCAGTTGGCTGATCATTCGGAATCGGAGATACTTTCTTTACAAAATTTGCGGGAACAGGAAATTGCAACCACTCTCTCCCGTCAAAATACATTGCCCCTCCCGTCAGGCTGTTAATCCTCACTGAATAGGTTCTTCCTCCGGAATTGATGGATTCATAACGGTAAATCTTTGGCCACACAAGAATGGCAACAAGGATACATGAAAGAGTGATTAACCCTAATGCCGGGATGATATGAAAAAGTCGAAGTGTACGTTTCTCCCTTCTCTTTGATACCAATTCTTCTGATTGCTTTCCATGTTGTAATTCTTCTTCTCTCTGTGCCGGTTTCTTCGACCCTTTATCCTGCAGTTGTATATCATCAAGAGAATCCAAACTTGCAATTTTTTTATAGATAGATTCCAATTCTTGTTCAAGTTTGCTTTCTCTCAGTTTATCCCTTTCCATAGAATATATCCCAAAGGCAATCATTCATCGCAGTGATGCCTTTTGTTTCTATAATATCAGAGTCACTTCGCTATCCGCTTTATATAACCGTTGATGATGATGTGTTCATCCACTTGCAAATATCGGGCATAAGATTTCAGGAAACCTTTTAGATAAACCATGGGCGGAAGAATGTCAAAGTTGTCTTCTTCGATCGCGCGAAGCACGGCGAGCCTAATATTTGTCTCATCGGCAATTTTTTCCAGAGATATCCCCAATTCAGTTCGTATTGCATGCAGATCCGCCCCTGTCATGGTATCCTTGGTCATGATTTCTTGAATTAACAAATTTTGTGAGGCCAGAACTTTCAAAACTTCCGGCCTTTTACGCGGTCCTAACATATCTGAATGTGTTTTTCTAATATCATATATGGATATGGGGTCCTTGGCTTTTTGACGATATTGCGTTCCTTCCACCACTGTGCCGTTTTCAATCAGTTTCTTGTCGTATTCGGCTCTGGATTCAGGATTTATCAGGGTGAGGTACGCCTCTTCCAGATGGGATATAATTTCCTTTCTTTCCTCAGGAGAAAAAAAAGAATAGCTTGCGATGGATTCATCCTTGTAGAGTTCGAAGGCATTTTTATAAGCCCGCCGGATCTCTATTGATGATGCGTCTGGAGAAAGCTCAAGTAATTCATAGTGATTCTTCTTTTTGAATGGATTCATGGAAAATTGTTTTGCTCTCGGCAAGACTGAAATGATTTCATGTCGCGATGCAACGTTCGCAGGTGAATGTGATTACAAATTCTGTCTCCGTCTTAATCAATATCACCATGAGCGAACGAACTTGTTTCCTTAAATGATACAATGTTCTCATAACACCTTCTAATATCAGAAGCAGCCTGGGTATATGGATAAATATGGAGAAAGGGCATTTTTTTACAGATTGAGTTATGAACATGGTCATCAAAACTTATGTTTCCGATAAATTGCATTTTCAATGCAAGATGTCTTTCGATGATTTTACAAATCAGACTACCAATATTTGGATCGTCCTCTTTTCTCAGTTGATTGAGAACCAGCTTGAAGATAAAATCGCGCAAAGACAGTTCAAGAATTTTTCCTCTTTCCGGATCTATTTCTTTCATAATATAAAGGAGGAAGTCCGGATTGTTTTCGGTAGCCCTGCTGTCTCTCCTTTGTGCCTCCTCAGCGAGAAACCGGAAATTATGAACTTTAAGTTCTTGACGAATTTTCCGGATATAGACAGAACGGATCAGGCGGTATATGTTTTCAATGGAAGTCGGCTCGGATGTTGTCACTAAAATGCCTGAGTTTGAAATCATGAAAAAGTCAATGGTATTAAAGGATGTTCCCGCACCGAGATCTAAGAGGATATAATCGTAAGATAGCTTTGTAATGCTCCTCAGGAGCTTCATTTTCTGTTCATGGGCGAGGTTGGCAATATCAAGATTATTCATCGCACTGCTGATGAAATAAAGGTTCGGAATAGTTGTGCTTACAACCGTCTCCTCAAGAGCGCCTACTTTTTTATTGACAAAATCTGAAATGCTTTTATCGGGATGGGAAATACCGAGGACCGTATGCAGGTTCGCCGTACCGAAGTCAATGTCGACAAGAAGGGTCCTGTACCCATGCTTTGCAAGCAGAATTCCGAGATTACCGGTCAGAAAACTCTTGCCGGTTCCCCCCTTTCCACCTCCTATGGGCCATATATGCGACACGGGATTCACCCAAGCTATGTTCTAAGTTATGGTTAAAATAGTAGAAATCGTTTTGACCGGAGTATATAGAAAGCCATTCTGCATGTCAATGAGGAATTGACACACTAAGGGTTATGACAACGGCTTATCTTTAATTATTGTAAATAATTCACAGAAATATGAGGAGGAGGTCTCTATTGATTTAGCGCCGGATTATGATAGACTGTCAGCTCATATACAATAGGAAAGAGACCTATCATCACGCCGTCATTTCTCTAAAGCGATCTTCAAGACCTCAAGCATTTCATCAGCAAAGTAAAAATGAATATCCTTCTGTACCTTCGGGGGAATGTCCGCTAAATCCTTTTTGTTCCATTTAGGGAGTATTATTGTTTTTATGCCGGCGCGATGGGCTGCAAGAACCTTTTCCTTGATGCCCCCGACAGGAAGCACAAGTCCCCGCAGGGTAATTTCTCCTGTCATGGCAAGGTCTTCCTTTACCTTCTTCCCGGTAAAAAGCGACACGAGAGCAGTCAGCATGGTAACGCCCGCCGACGGTCCGTCCTTTGGGATAGCGCCGGCGGGTATATGGACGTGAATATCGTTCTCTTCAAAAAAATCTTTTGCGATACCCATATCGCCTGCATTGGCGCGGATGAAACTTAAGGCGGCCGTCGCCGATTCCTTCATTACATCGCCCAGCTGCCCCGTGAGGGTGAGACCTTTTTTCCCCTTCATGGCCGTTGCTTCGACAAAGAGAATATCACCGCCCGTCGGCGTCCACGCGAGGCCTGTCGCGACACCCGGCTTGGAAGTCCTCGCGCTGACCTCGGAGATTATGCGGACGGGTCCCAGATACTTGTGCACATCTTTCACCGTGACGGACGTGTTGTTTACTTGCCCCTCGGCCACCATGCTTGCGACACCACGGCATATCGTACCGATTTCCCGTTCAAGGTTTCTCAATCCGGCCTCCCGCGTATAGCCTGAAATGATAAGATTTATGGCGCCTTTCGTAAAGACTACCTGCTCCGGAGCGAGACCATTGGCCTCTCTTTGCCGGGGAATAAGGTAACGTTCGGCAATGTTGACCTTGTCGTCCTGCGTGTAGCCGAGAAGTTCAATAACTTCCATCCTGTCCCGAAGCGCCGGGGGAATCGTATCCAGCATATTCGCGGTGGTAATGAACATAACATGGGAGAGATCAAAGGGAACATCAAGGTAATGGTCCATGAAGGAATAATTCTGCTCCGGATCAAGCACTTCAAGGAGCGCCGAGGATGGATCTCCGCGGAAATCGCTGCCGACTTTGTCTATCTCGTCAAGGACAAACACGGGATTATTTGACTCCGCCCGCCTGATGCCCTGGATAATACGGCCCGGCAGCGCTCCAACATACGTGCGGCGATGCCCGCGGATCTCCGCCTCGTCCCGTACACCCCCCAGGGCAATACGCACAAATTTTCGGCCGAGGGCGTGGGCAATGGAAAGAGCCAGGGAGGTTTTTCCCGTTCCGGGAGGCCCCGCAAAACAGAGAATCGGGCCTTTCGAGTCAGGCTTGAGTTTGCGCACTGCAAGATACTCAATAATGCGCTTTTTTGCCTTATCCAGGCCGTAATGCTCATCATCCAGAATAGCCCGCGCCTTCTTGATATCCCTGTTGTCTTCCGTGCTTTCATGCCAGGGAAGCGCGGTCATCCAGTCCAGGTAGGTCAATGACACGGTATACTCGGCGGAGGAAGGATGCATGCGGGACAGGCGCTCCAGCTCGCGCTGGGCTTCCTTTTTTGCTTCTTCGGGAAGATTTTTCTTCTCAATCTTCGCACGGTATTCCTCTATCTCAACTTTGGGTTCATCCGTTTCACCCAGTTCCTGTTTTATCGCCTTGAGCTGCTGCCGGAGATAGTATTCCCGCTGACTTTTGTCGATATCCTCCTTTACCTGGGACTGTATTTTATTGCCCAGTTCGAGAATTTCAAGCTGGTGACTTATGAGCCGCGTAACTTCCTTCAGGCGTTCTTTTACCCCGAGTATTTCCAGAATCTTCTGTTTTTCCTCCGCCGCAGCGTTCATAATGGACGCGATCACGTCGGCCAGAATACCCGGAGAAGTGATGGACTTCGCCATGGCGCCGAACTCCTGGGGTAACACAGGCGACAGTTTGACCATCTTTTCAAAAAGACCGGTAAGGTTCGCCATGAGCGCCTCAACCTCAATGTCCTTTTCCACCACATCCTCAATGACTTCCACCTTGGCCCGGGGGTATGACCTACCTTCGACAAATTCATTAACCTTGAATCTGCTGATGCCCTGTACAAGAAGACTCGCTCCATTATCCCCTGTTTTCGCCATCCTGAGAATTACCGAAGCCGTTCCAATCTCATGAAAATCCTCACGCTGGTTCTTAACCTCTAACGGCGATTTCTTGGACGTGACAAGGCCTATAATACGATCTCCGGCCATGGCCTCATCGACGAGAGATATAGACTGCTCACCGAAAACCTCGATGGGAAACACCATGTTTGGAAATACAACAACATTAAATAAGGGCATCACAGGTAAAATATCCGGTATCGTCAGGACCTTTAATTCCGCGGGTGATTTCTGATCTGTCATGTATGCCTCCAATACTGCTTTCCTGGTCGAATCATGCGAACTTCAATTTTAATATATGCATTGTCAGTCTTCTTGAATAGGTATCTTGTGAACTTTTTCCAAAGGCAATTTCGCTATACAGATTTGCAGAAGACCATCGGAATACGATGCGCTTACTGAATCGATATCAATGGGAAAAGGGATGGCAAGTTTTCTTTCAAAATACCCGTACGTGATTTCGGCACGGTGAAATCTCGTGTTGCCTGTGATCTGTTTTTCCCGTTTTCCATAAATCCTCAGCAACCTATGATCAATTTCCACATAGAGATCCTCCTTATTAACCCCCGCGATATCCGCCAGGATTATGATCTCATCAGGAGATTCATAGATATCCACCTGAGGGCTCCATATGGTATGAAAAACGGTGAACGTTGAATGAAGCAGACGGAACATTTCGTCAAAACTCCTTCGAAACTCGGCGTCAATATACCCGATCTCTTTTGCGAATCTCACTTTTATAAAACTCATGTTCGTCTCCCTTTCGTTTGACCGTATGGATAAATGATTGTCGGAAATAGTTAGCATTAAAAAACAGGACTTGTAAAGAATTTCTCTAATACGCTCGACACTATCGTTTTTCTTCATTTTTACCCGTCAGCGTGATATATAAGCTCACATTGCAAATCAATACTCTCGAGGTTTTTTATGCTTCTCAAACCATGGACGATTATTTCAAGTCATGTTGATCAATCCTATCGGGTTTTCAACCTGCGGCATGATCGCGCGTGTTCGCCGCGCACAAAAAATACATATGATTTTTATGTTCTGGAATCTCCCCCCTGGGTCAATGTCATACCTCTCACTCCAGAGAACGAAGTTGTGCTGATCCGCCAGTACCGCCTCGGCATCAGGGATATAGCTTTGGAGATTCCCGGCGGTCTCGTCGATCCATCAGACTCACCTTCCGGGGCAGCCAGCCGCGAATTGTGGGAAGAGACGGGCTACCGGGAAGAAACGCTGATTCCGTTGGGCTTCGTATATCCAAATCCGGCCATTCAGAACAATCTCTGCTACACGTTCCTGGCCAGGAATGTGTTCTCCACGGGACATCGGAATCAGGATGAACGCGAGGATATCGAGGTGGTCCTCACGCCGCTTTCCGACATCCCCCGTCTCATCAGGGAGGGCACCATCTCACACGCGCTGGTGATTGCGGCATTCTACCGCTTCTACATGGAGTATCTGCCTGGGAATGAATTGAAATAAAGAAACTCTCATAATGCTGTGGCACCATAAATGATAGTGAAAATATCTCCCCATCCCCTCCTTTGCGAGGCTGGATGGGAGAAAATGAGAAAAGCTGCACGGAGATTAGGCTGCCGCCTGCAAGAACCCTTCATGGCGTTATCCTTTCTGACACTCCCCGTCGTCCCGGAACTGAAGATCACAGACAGGGGACCGGTGGATGTGACGAAATTTACCCATGTGCCACTGTTTGTATGAAGTTTCATCTTGTTAAATGCGTTAACTTCACTCATTGAGCACGCATATATGCCTGATACAGGAATTACCATTTCAGCCATTTTTTCTTGACACGGGTTCCGCTTTTCCATAGACTGCCCGAACAAAAAAGTGAGTTCCTGCCAACGATCCGTCATCACACATTATGCGGATGGCGTATTGTCTGAGAGGTGTCTTCAACTGTCTCGCTAAAGTGAGGTAACAAGATGTTCCCTTCTTTGAACAAGTATTTTGAAAAACTCTTCCGAAAAAAACCCGCAAAAAAAATAAGCCTGGATAAAGAACTTATGCTGGATGGACAGGGATCGATGACCTACTCGGGTGGTATGAACTATGAGGGGGAATGGAAAGACGGCAAGTGGGATGGACAGGGTACTTTAAGTTACCCTGGAGGCCTACGTTATACAGGAGAATGGAAGAATAATAAAATGGATGGCCAGGGAACTATGACCTTTCCTGATGGTGCACAATATTCCGGTCAATTTCAAAA
>DNUI01000107.1 GCA_003508565.1 Syntrophaceae bacterium | reverse complement strand
GAAAAGGCAATGTTCCTATCGGAGGAATTTGAGCGTGAGCTGAGTATCCGGGAGAAGTACTTCAGTCAACACATTTTAATAAAAAGTGGGGAGTACATCATAGGAGGCGTAAATGGCAATAATAACGAGTCACCCACTCAGAAAGTGCATATTCAGGAGTTTTATATAGGCAAATTTCCTGTTACAAATGCCCTTTTCGATATATTTGTGGAAAAAACCGGTTACATGACCACGGCGGAGAGATGCGGGTACGGTTTTGTATATACTCCACGTGCTCAGAAAACGAGGGACATCGCAACGGGTATGGAAACTTTCATCTGGAGTGGTAATCTTCAATATAGAAAGGTGCAGGGGGCTTGCTGGCACAGGCCAAACGGCCCGGGTAGCTCTCTGTATAATAAGCGCAGACATCCAGTAGTGCAAGTCAGCTTGGAGGACACACGAGCTTTCGCAGCGTGGACAGGGAAAAGAATTCCGACAGAGAAGGAGTGGGAAGCAGCTGCAAGGACATCGAGAGGATACCTTTATCCATGGGGAAATCAATGGAAGGAAAATGCCTGCAATATTGATAAAAGCTATATCGGGGACACAACCCCTGTGGACAAANNCTGGAATGGACGCTTGATCGTTGGAGGTCATATCCATCCGGAGAGAAAAATAAAGATATTTACATTGCAAAAGGTGGCAGTTGGATTTCCGACAGTTCGATAAGTTTATCCCGACAGTTTCCGGTGGACAAAAATACCACCTCAAATATCCTCGGATTCCGGTGCGTTGCCATATGAGACTGTATTGGTAAATGCCTCTCCCATGTAAAGAGTATTTTGTTTTACACTATGTAAGCAGCCTAAAGAGGTGTGAGGAAACTTCTTTGACACCGGGAAGAGTATCAACCTGAATAACTTTCACCCGCTCCTTGAAGTATCTAACGGCAGCCAGGGTGCCCGTATTAGTGTCAAAGTAGATGCCGTGTCTTTTATCGATGGCAGCTTCATCTTGATCATCTGCACGGGTCAATAGGCCTTCGCGACCACATACCCGGCACAACAGCTTGCCATCCTTCTCTATGGGTAGGTTTTCTTTCACATTAATGTTATTTGGGTGGTTATTGTCATTGGGACATAAGCGCCTTCCCATGATACGCTTCTTCGCCACTTCCCTGTTGATTTCAAGCTCAATAACATACTCCAGAGTGATCTTTTCCTTCTGGAGTGCTGCCCAGAAGACCTCGGCCTGAGTGATATTCCGCGGGAAACCGTCTAACAGCCATCCTTTTTTACAATCATCCTCTTGAAGTCGCGTAAGGATCATGGGAATGGTGATATCATCGGGAACCAGTTCGCCCTTATCAATAAAGGACTTTGCCTGTTTTCCCAGTTCAGTTCCTTTCGTTATGTTTTCCCTAAAGATTGCCCCGGTTTCTACCTGCGGTATGCCGAATTTTTCACTGATAATCGATCCAAAAGTTCCTTTACCGCTGCCGTTCGGCCCAAAGATAAGAATATTCATTTCCATTTGTTCACTCACAGAAAAATATTTTTGTAACGGCTTTCTATAATAGATTGAAGTGGTTTTTACAATGAAATATTTTGCCGGTAATTTCGTTGAAGTCCAGCCTGCCGCACACAATCAATGGGAGCTGCAAGAGCCGCAGGATGTCGCCGAACATGACGAACAGCTTGATGATGATGTAGTCCCGATCTTGCCGCCGAATATGGACATCAACCTTTCCGTCTTTTTTGATTTACATTCCGGGCAGGATACTGCAAGTTGTTCATTGCTTGATCTGAATAAGATCTCGAAAATATTGCTGCATTTTTTGCACTTAAATTCATATATAGGCATATATCCCTCTTTTTTCTTATTTCACTAGTTATGAAGTTTAAGGTTTGGATGTTCAATTGTCAAGAGCATTCAGACAATTAATAAAGTTATGATGTTGTCATATTGACGTACCATGCATGCTGTGTTAATGACCATACACATCAGCTTGCGTTTAAAAGATGTGTTAGCAACATTAAAGCGAATGAAATGTAACAATTACGGTTATGTAATTGTGATATGCTTCGCTTCCAGAGATGAAAAAGCGACTAATTTGTGTGAGGAGTCCCAATGGCAATTTCAAAAAAAGTTCACGGTTTTATTTCCCAGTCTTCCTGGATCAGAAAGATGTTTGAGGAGGGCAATCTCTTAAAGAAGCAGCATGGGGCCCAGAACGTTTTTGATTTCAGTCTTGGCAATCCTAGTATAGATCCTCCAGCGGAATTTAAAAATACGCTGCGGCAGATTGCGAATGAGGATGTTTCAGGTGTTCACGGATATATGTCAAATGCGGGATACCCTGGGACCAGAGAGGCCGTGGCGTCTTTTCTCGGGCAAGTACACGGAGTAACGCTGTCTGCGGATCACGTGATCATGACCTGTGGGGCAGCGGGGGCTCTCAATGTCATATGTAAAGTACTCCTCGATCCGGATGATGAAGTTTTAATCCCTACGCCCTGTTTTATGGAATACAGGTTTTACGTCGATAATGCCGATGGTAAAGCAATATTCGTGAAGACAAACGCTGATTTCTCCCTGGATTTATCTATGATACGGGAAGCAATTTCAGAAAGAACCAAGATGGTTCTTATTAATTCTCCCAATAATCCTACGGGAAAAGTGTATGATGAAGCGTCGATACGGTGCCTTTCTGAACTTTTAGAGGAGAAAAGCAGAAAATACGGAGGGGATATTTATCTTGTATCGGATGAACCATACCGAGATGTCGTCTATGATGGTGTTACGGTTCCAAGCATATTGAAAGCTTACAAAAACAGCATGATTGCATCTTCCTATTCGAAAAGTCTTTCCCTGGCCGGTGAGCGGATTGGTTATCTTGCCGTCAATCCCGCACTTTCAAACATTGATGAAGTGATAAGTGGGATGATTCTCTACAACAGGACTCTCGGATTTGTCAATGCTCCTGCCTTGATGCAGCGGGTGATCGCAAAAATACAAGGTGTGACAGTAGATGTTGAGAAATACAGAAGGAAGAGAGAAATCCTCTGTGATGGCCTTGCCGCCATCGGGTATGAATTTTTCAAACCGGATGGAACTTTCTACCTCTTTCCGAAAGCACCTGTAAATGATGATATCGAATTCGTGAGAGCGTTGCAGAAGAGGAGAATTCTCACTGTTCCGGGCAGTGGATTCGGTTGGCCGGGTCATTTCCGTATCGCTTTTTGTGTGGACGACGCAACCATCCTCAATTCCATGAAGGGTTTTAAAGAGACGTTTAGGGAGGCTCTTAAACCCTGTGGAGATGTGTCTTAGTAAGTTATGCGGAAATTGTGAAATTCTCCCCTATATGGCTCATCAAAAGCTTCAACATTATTTACAATAGCGTGCGGTGGCCCTTTCTTGCACCATTCCAGCATCGCCTCAACATCTTCGTCTTTCCCTTCAAAGACAGTTTCAACGTTACCATCCGGGAGATTTCTGACCCATCCAGTGAGTTTTAAAGTCATGGCGGTTTCTCTTGTATATGCCCGAAAAAAGACACCCTGAACTCTGCCGGAAATGAAAACATGCATTCTTCTCATCATTTTATTTCCTGCCGATAAGTTTCAAAAATTCTTCTTCGTTGATGATCTCCATTCCAGCGGATTTAGCCTTCTCAAGTTTTGAGCCAGGTGATTCGCCGGCAACCACATAGTCGGTGGTCTTTGTAACTGATTCCATAGTAGAAGCACCAAGAGATTCGACAATCCTTTTTGCCTCGTTTCTTGTAAGGTTAATTAAAGTTCCTGTAAAAACAAAGGATTTTCCTGCTAAGGGTGTGGCTTCAGGGCGAATTAATTCCATGGGATTAACGCCGGCTTTCTTAAATTTGTCAATTACTATGATATTGGACCGCTCGCGGAAAAATCTGATAATGCTTCCGGCAACCTCTGGCCCGATGTCTCTGATTGCCATCAGTTCATTCACCGTGGCCTCCATAAGCTTCTCTATTGTCATGAATGAACTGGCAAGGATTCTGGCTGTATGTTCACCTACATGTCTAATTCCAAGGGCATAGATGAATTTCTCAAGGGACGGAGATTTCGAATTTTCTATCGCGGCAAGCAGGTTTTTCGCCGATTTTTCTGCCATTCTATCCAAGGTGAGAAGTTTATCTTTGGTTAGGAAGTAAAGATCAGCAGGGTCTTTTATTAGATCCGTATCAACCAATTGAGAAACCAGTTTGTCACCAAGCCCTTCGATGTCCATGCCGCCTCTCGAGGCAAAGTGAATAATATGCTCTTTAATCTGGGCAGGGCAGGCTATGCCGATGCACCGATGGGCCGCCTCACCCGCAAGTCGAACGACTTCAGAGCCGCATTCTGGACAAATTGCGGGCATAATAAATTTTTTTTCGGAACCGTTCCTCTTAGAGTCAATAACTTTCAAGACCTCCGGAATCACATCTCCTGCCCTTTGAACAATAACAGTATCGCCTATACGAATGTCCTTTTTGTCAATCTCATCTTGATTATGGAGAGTTGCCCGTCTAACGGTAACACCACCAACGTGGACCGGCTTTAGAATGGCAACAGGTGTCAATACACCGGTCCTTCCAACCTGGACGTCGATTTTTTCGATGACCGTCGTTTCCTGTGTGGCAGCAAATTTGCACGCAACGGCCCAGCGGGGGCTTCGAGAAACAGCGCCGAGTAGTTCCTGAACATTGAGATCGTTAACTTTGATTACTATACCATCGATTTCGTAAGGGAGGTCTTTTCTCATGTTATTGATATGATGGTAATAATCTATACACGCATGTATGTTTTTGGCCTGCTGAACATAAGGGTTAACGTTGAATCCCCATTGAGAGAGGCTTATTAAAACATCCCAGTGGCTCTTAAAGGTGACACCTGTGACCATGCCGATACCATAACAGAAGATATCCAATGGTCTCTTGGCCGTAATTTTTGAATCTAACTGACGCAGTGATCCGGCAGCGGCATTGCGAGGGTTGGCAAAGGCTTGCTCACCTTCCTCAAGTCTGTGTTTGTTCAGTTTTCTGAAGAGATCAATTTCTATGAATACCTCGCCCCTGATTTCAATTCTTTCAGGAATGGGGAGATCTTGTCTCTTCTTCATCTGTAATGGTAGAGCATGAATGGTTTTGAGATTCTGCGTGATATCCTCCCCCCTTTCCCCGTCACCCCTTGTTGCACCAACAACGAAGGCTCCATTTTCGTAAATGAGATTCACTGCGGTGCCGTCCAGTTTTGGTTCAACTACAAAAGTTATATTTTCGTGTGTACCGAGGAAGCGTTTAATACGTTCTCCAAAGTCTGATATATCCCGTTCTGAAAAGGCATTGGCGAGACTGAGCATCGGGGTAAGATGCGCAATAGCGCTGAATTTTTCTAGGGGAGCAGCTCCGACTCGCTGGGTGGGAGAAGCGGATACGTCGATATCAGGGAATTTCTGTTCTAGGTAGATAAGCTCCTTCATGAGGCAGTCATACTCGACATCGGATAGTTCGGGATCATCGAGCTGATAATATC
>DNUI01000162.1 GCA_003508565.1 Syntrophaceae bacterium | reverse complement strand
TTGAGCATCCCTCCGAGGTTCGACCCTCTTTCCAGGAGATGCACCTTGAAGCCCAACCGGGCTAACGCTGAGGCAGCAGACAGTCCGGCCGGGCCAGCGCCGACAATCATCGCTTCCTGACAAACCCTGATGGTAACGTCCCGGGATTCCTGCCTGTGGCTGAGCGCTGCGATCTCCATCCGGATCAGGTCCGACGCCTTAATCGTCGCGTTACCCGGATCATTCGTGTGTATCCAGGCACAGGCCTCCCTCAGGTCAACGAGGCCTATATTCGATCGAATGATGCCTTCTTTGACCAAACCATCTATGATTGTCCCGCCTCTCCCCAGGAATGAACACGCCCCGATGACCACTTTGCCCGCACTTCCATCGCGGATCAGAGAGGCTACTTTTTTTATGTCCTCCTTCATGCACAGGGAGTCGTGGACAGAAAAAGAATCAACAGAACTATTTCTCTCCGTGTTTTTTCGCAGCGCTTCGAAATCGATGGCGCCATCGATTTCTCCGAAACATCTGCAGAGGAAAACAGCAACTCTTGACATATTCTACCGCTTCCTGTTCGTTAAAAGCGTTTTCATCGCAGCGGAAGACGCCTGGATAACCGACTCCGCCACATCCGCGGGCTCCATGCTGAAACCGCAGGTGAAACGGGAAATATCATCAGCCCCTGCATTGACAAACCCATCCCCGGTGAGTACGGGAGAGACGTGCTTTTCACGATCCGACCGTGACAGGGAAGATGTGAGGTTTCCATTGAGGATCACCATGTCGAATTTCCAGATTTCCCGCTTCTGGGTCATGGTGTTTTCAAATTTTACCGCGATCCCCCCGCCGCCGGGGATTGGATACACCAGAGAGGGCCTCCCCCGTATGAGCCTTACACCGCTTCCGCTGAAATCACGCAGGGAATATTCATAATAGTCACGCCCCACGGTGCGCAGATCGGTATAAAAAACGACGCAATGAACCGCCGGGTTTCTTCTTTTCACCCACTGTGCCTGTTTGAGGGCGTGCATGCAGCAGACCGCCGAGCAATACGGAAGCATCCGCTGATCCCGCGCGCCCGCACATTGGATAAAGGCAATATCGCGGGGAAGTGACCGATTTGATTTTTTTACAATGTCCCCCCTGTTGTTTCCTGCTTCCGCTGTCCATTCCTCGAATTCCAGAGAAGTCATGATGTCCGGATGACTTCCGAAGCCGTACTCCGGAAGAGGAGTCAAATCAACTTCCCTAAAACCGGATGCCCATATGACATGATCACACATGAGATCAAACATCTCGTCTTTTCTTTGAAAATCGATGGCGGCAGTCGGGCATGTCTTCACACACCCGCCGCACCGGGTACAGATTTCCCGGTCAATGCGGCAAGACGGGGGATAGACATGTGCCCCAAGGGGCACAATGGCATTCTCCGGACATGCTTTCGCGCATTTTCCGCAAAAAACGCAACGGTTTTCATCTATGAAAGAAGCGTGTCTCACCATGAGGGCATGAACGCGGTTTTCACTCTTGTTCAGTTCTTTGACCTCGGTATCGCAATGAACAGTAATCGAGGGATGTTCTCTCAATCGTTTGATGTCCGTCCATAGGGGACAGAAGGCGCAGTGATCCGTAGGGTAGAGTTTATCGAGCTTCGCGACCTGACCTCCCAGGACGAAGCTTTTTTCCACCAGGTGAACGGTTTGCCCCGCATTGGCAATATCGAGGGCGGCGCTGATTCCCGCAACGCCTCCTCCAATGACCAGTGCAGGAAACGTGTCACTCCCTTTCATCTACTCCTCTTCTTCCTCTTCCTTCATGACACCATAGGATCTCCCCAGTTTTTTGATCCGTTCTACAAACCAGGACTTGAAATCTTCTTCACCATGCCTCTTTCCCGTTTGATCTTCAAGGCGCATCGCAACTCTTTTATCAGGGGGCAAAAACCTTTTTACCTTTTCGTAATTCACGACAATGGATTTGGGATCCGTCGGGCATCTCCTCTCACAGACATTACAGCCCGTGCACAGATCATCAAGAACAACGGGATAGATTTCATTTTCAAGCGTGATGGCGTCATACCTGCAGGCATCATAACAGATATCGCATTTGCTCTGGCCGGACCAGGTGAGGCATGTAGTGCGGTTGATCACGGCGTTGCCGATTTTGATATCGTCTCGTGAAATCTTCTTGATAGCTCCCGTAGGGCACGTCCGGATGCATTCCATGCAGAAGATGCATTTTTTCCAGTCGAGTACGGGCGTCCCGAAATTAGGAATGCCGTCGGTGATGCCTGCCGGAACGAGGGCATTTGTAGGACAGACATCTATGCACTGGTAGCACCTTGTGCAATACTTGAGAAATTCCGCCTCGATGAGGGCTCCAGGCGGACGTGGAACGGCCTTGGCGCCGCTTACTTTGAAAAAAGTAAAGACAGCAGTGGAAACAGCGCCGCTGACAAGAATGTGGAGTGCATCCCTTCTTGAAAAACTCATGAGAGATAATTCCTTTTATGATTCACGAAAGTAACTATTCATCCCAATGCGTTTCAAGGATAAGTCATACATAGATATAAAAGTGATGGTATATAAAACTTGGCAAAAAATCAAGGGCGGGTGAAGTTCACCCGCCCCCGTTTCAAACCGTGAAACTATAATTTGTATTCTTTTCGGGCTGCCGCGACATCATCGATAAGATACTCAAGTCCGAGAGTCTTCAGTGTTGCCTCTGTAGGAATGCCTTTCTCGTCCCAACCAAGGAAGCTGTAGAATTCATCCTGAAACTTCTTCGTATCTTCTTCGGTAAACACAGCCCCCTTCTTCGGCCCCGCGGGAAGCTTTTCCGTCATCAGGCGCTTGGGAAGTCTGTCATCCTTCCGGCTCACCCCTTCCCTCACGTTGAAGACCCGTTCCATAGTGAGAATCCTCTTGCCCGTCGTCCAGTAATCGTCCTCCGTCATGCTCCACCCGCAGAGTGGGTTCAGCATGCCGACGGTGATCTTCGCGTTCTCACCGCCCCAGACGAGGCCCGTCGCAAAGGAACAGAGCGACAGGGAGTTCAGCATGGCAAAGATGACAAGGCCTCTCGTTGATGCCCCTTCATGGTGGTCACCTCCGCAGGATCCAAGGACGTAGCTGTAAGCCCTGGCCTTGTCGCCCCGCGGGTCGTGGGCCGCCAATTCCTTTCCCTTCACGATCGCGGCATAGTAATCAGATCCCTTGCCGACCTCCGCGGCCATCTTCTTCACGCCCTGGGAGAGGAGTTTCCCCGCCTTCCCTTCTTTATAGGCAAGCTTACGGATAAGCGCCATGTACGTGTCGCCATCTCCCCACTTTGGCTTGAGCCCGTCGAGGTCGGCCGGTTTGAGTATCCCTTTCTCCACAAGTTCCGTCGTGAATCCGAGGATTCCACCCGTGGAAATATTATCCAATCCATAGGCATCACAGGCCTCGATAAGCGCTATCATGGAGTTGAAATCGTTCATCCCGAGATTGCTTCCCAAAAGTCCGCCTGATTCATATTCTGGTCCCTCACCGATCATTCCCCTGTATCTTCCTTCACGGATTACACCCAGCTTCAGGCAGTGGACGGGGCAATGATTGCAGGCCACATGCCTCTTCCAGAACCTCCGGCCTGCTTCCTCACCGCCAATCTTTATAATGTCGGGATACCAGGTCGTCTGGAAGTTCTTTGTAATGAGGGAGCCATCCTTGTAATGCTTCAACTCCAACAATCCCGCGGTCCCCCACCGTTTTATCCCCTGCCAGGCTTCCTTTTCCACGGCAAGTTTCTTGGCATAGTTGGCCACTTCCATGAATCTTACATTGTCCACAACGGGCACGGCCTTGGTACCTCTTACGGCAATACCTTTCAGTTTCTTGTTTCCCATGAGCATGCCCGTGCCGCTCCTCGCGGCGGCGCGGAAACGCTCCACAATTACGCACGCGATGGGGACCTGGTTCTCGCCGGCGGGACCGATAACAGCAGTCCTCGCGTAGGGGTCTTTCATCTCTTTCATAATCGCTTCGTGTGTTTCTGCCGTATCCTTGCCCCACAGGTTTGTTGCGTCCTTGAATTCTACCTTGTCGTCAACTACAGAAATCCACACGGGGCTTTTTGCCCTTCCCTTGACGTAAATTCCATCCCATCCTGCCCATTTGATTTCGTTGCCGAAGTGGGCGCCGGTTTCCGCGTGGGAGATAAGACCGGTGTATGGGCTCATGTTGGCAATGCTTGTGCGCGCGGCGATACAATATGTTCCGTTGAGCGGTCCCGGTCCATAGAATATGAATGCATCCTCGGCGAGGGGGTCTTTATGGGCCTTGTACTCATTCGTCATAAAATATGCAGCGAGACCATTGCCGCCGATGGCCTTCTGATAGACCTCATCGGGTACCTCACGGGTCTTGTAGGTCCGATTACTTAAATTAATCTCTAATATTTTTCCGAAGCATCCGCCTTTTGGTGCTGACATGGTTATCACCTCCTTGCCTTTCTGGACTTCGCAGTTTTCGCAGGGGTGACCCTTTTCCCCGTCACATTAGGATAGAATGTGAGGTCAAGCAAGTCAGCGCCCGCCTGTTCCGGTGTCACAGCCCGATACGCCATATTGACGCCGAATCCGAGTTTGTTCGCCATAAGACAGGGTCCCTGAGGATTACAAGACTGAGCGAGGCAGGCTTTCACACACTCCGGATCGCCGCCGCACATGTCGCAAAACAGGGGCTTTCCCGTGTCGGGATTTGCCCGAACATAATGTGCCGGACATGCCTCCTGGCATTTCATGCACTTCGCGCCGAGGCAGATATTTTCGTTCAGGATAATTCCGTTATGCTTGGGATCCGCCTGGATCGCTTTCGGGGTAGTGGGGCAGGCTTCAATACAGGGATGATCGTCACAATGCCAGCAGATAACAGGAACGTCGATCACATCTTTATACTTCATTACGTGCACCCTCGCTACGGAGGGTCTCACGACGCCCGTATGAAAAACGGAACAGGCATACTCACAGGCGCGGCACCCGGTGCAATTCTGACGCTCGGCAAAAAGATATTTCATTAGATCCTTTTTCGGTGCCTCTGGTGGCTTCGCCTGCGCGTAGGCGCTTTTTCCCGCAAGGCTTCCGATCGTCGCCAGGGCTACGGCACTCCCCGTTGCCACAGCTGTACCCCTTAAAAAACCACGGCGGGTGGTCTCTTTCTGGAGCAGATCAGATACTTTTTTTTCTTTACCTTCCATAGTAGAACCTCCAATCTGGTATGTCGCGTTTTAGGTTTACACAAGAACCGCCTTCTGAGCTGCACCTCCTTTCAGTCATTTATCGGTCTTTAAATTCACTACTTTTATGTTGTTATGTGCATACCCTATTTCATCTTGCTCGTGTACACGTAGTCATTGCTTTTCTGGGCGGCATGACATTTTATACACTCGTCGATCTTACCTTCCGATATAATCCTTCCATCCGTTCTGAACTGAACCCAGAACCAGTCTCCACCTTGTGGGTTGTATCCTTTCACCTTATACATAACATCGATATTCTTCAGCTTTTTATTCTTTGAAAAATTATCCTGGGCGATGATGGCCCCGTTTGGGAATTTGCCCTTTTTGCCCGTGATTGCCTTGTAAGCCGCATCATTCACATAGGTGGTGAGAAAAGCGCCGTGGGGTTCAGGGCCCGGATACATTGCCGTAGTCCCCGGCCACATTTTCCATTTTGTC
>DNUI01000051.1:3157-4695 GCA_003508565.1 Syntrophaceae bacterium | reverse complement strand
TCTGGTATTAATCATATTACAGACAAATAGAGAGGATGTGGGAAAGAGGCTCAAAGCTCATATAAGATCATTGAAAAAAAGTCTTACATTCTCAAAACCTTCCTACAACAATAAGGGGAACGAACATTTTTGTAATTATATCTATCGAAAGAACGTAGCCCATGATAATATACGATCTCAACTGTGAAAAAGGTCATAAATTCGAGGGGTGGTTCAAGGATCGGAATGCTTTTGAACACCAGAAATCTGAAAAGCTTATAATCTGTCCTGTGTGTGGGAATGTTGATGTAGAATTAGTACCCTCTACGATTTCCATCATGGCGAGGGATGTCAGGTCATCGCGCAGGGGGAGCGCAGAAGAATTTTCTCTGCCAAAGGCGATAGAACTATTTCATGAATATGTGAACAAGAATTTTGATGATGTTGGCCCTAAGTTCGCGGAAGTGGCTTTGAAAATACATCACGGGGAGGAAGAGAAAAGAAATATCAAGGGGACCACCACTGAGAATGAAGAAGAGATTCTCAGGGGGGAAGGCGTTCAATTCTTGAAAATTCCCGTACCCAAATTTGACAGTTAAAATCTTAAATGATCTTTCAGTCTAATATCTGTTCTAAACTATCATTACTATCACAATGCAAAGAATTACTAATAGCATCATAGATACTATCGGGAATACCCCCCTTGTGGAAATCCGTAGATTGAATCCCAATGAGAACGTGACAATTTATGCGAAGCTTGAAAGTTTCAACCCCGGGGGATCCATAAAGGATAGAGTAGCCCTTCATATGGTGAATGAAGCAGAAAAGAGGGGCGAGTTGTCTAAAGATATGATCATTCTGGAGGCAACGAGTGGCAATACAGGCATCGGTCTTGCCCTCGTTGCTGCAGCTAAGGGATACAGATTATGCCTGGCTATGTCAGAATCGGCCAGTGAGGAGAGAAAAAAAATCCTCAGGGCTATGGGAGCTGAATTACACTTTACCCCGGCAAACCTCGGCACAGATGGAGCCATTGAAGTTGCATACAACATGATGCTTCAGAATCCGGGAAAGTATTTTGGGACAGACCAGTTCAATAACGCTGACAATATGATGGCCCATTATTTAGGTACCGGTGAAGAAATTTGGCAACAGACGGGGGGTGCGGTTACGATGGTGGTGGCAACCCTCGGGACGACGGGTACTGCTATGGGCGTTTCGAAGCGTCTCAAGGCATACAATGCCAACATCAAGATTATAGGGGTAGAGCCTTACCTTCAGCATAAAATTCAGGGTCTGAAAAATATGAAAGAATCCTACCGTCCGGGTATTTTTGATAAAAATCAACTGGACGAAAAAATAAATATCCTCGACGAAGACGCATTTGAAATGGCGAGAAAGCTCGCCCGTGAAGAGGGTATTCTGGCAGGTATGAGTTCAGGCGCTGCCATGCATGTAGCTATCCAGAAAGCAAAGGAAATGGAGAAAGGACTCATTGTGGTGATCCTCCCTGACGGAGGGGAACGATATCTTAGCACAGAACTCTTTGCCGATAAGGA
>DNUI01000051.1:0-3147 GCA_003508565.1 Syntrophaceae bacterium | reverse complement strand
CTGATGCATTCATGCGGTCCCACTGTTCATGAAGTTCCCCATGTAGGAAACTATCGCCGGTTTGTCGTCTCTGATATGATGAGACGCTACCTTGAGTTTAAAGGGTATAAAGTAAGACATGTGATGAATATCATAGACCTAGACGACAGATCGATCAGAGAGGCAGAACAGGCCAACGTGGAACTTAGTACATATACAGAACAATGCACAAGGGCGTTTCTACATGATATCGGAAAGTTAAATATAAGGCAGGAAGAAATGTACCCAAGAGCGAGTGAGAATGTTGAGGATATGGTGAAACTTGTTGAGAAGCTCGTGGAACAAGGGTGTGCGTATGAAAAGTTAAGGTCAGTATACTTTGACATATCTAAAATTGATGGTTACGGACGACTTTCACACATTGATCTTAAAAAAGTTAAGCCCGGCAAAACGATTGATTTGGATGATTATGAAAAAGACAGCCCCACGGACTTTACACTCCTGAAGAGGTCTACGTTAAATGAATTGAAGAGGGGTATTTACTTTAAAACCCGTTGGGGTAATGTGAGACCGAGCTGGCACCTTGAGTGTGCGGCTATTTCTCTTAAATATCTATCAGATACTTTTGATATTCATGCGAGCGGGACTGATGTTGTATTTCCACACTGCGAAAATGTCATGGCCATAGGGAAAGGTGCCACAGGAAAACGCATGGCAAACTATTGGATTAATACGGAACTGGTTATGGTAGATGACAAAAAAATGTCCCGTTCTTTAAATAATGTGAGAACAATAGATGAGTTAGAAAGGATGGGATATGGTGGCAGAGAAATACGATTTTTTCTTTTAAGCACGCACTATCGCAAGCCTCTCAATTTCTCTTTTGGAGCACTGGATACTGCGAAGAATACTGTGAGAAAGTTGAATAGATTTATTCAGCAGTTGATCCGCGTTACTCCCGGGATTGGTTATTTGGACACCGATCAATGTATCTATGATGTGAAACAAAAATTTTCAGGTGCCTTGGATGATGATTTTAACATATCCAGTGCGCTGGCTTCACTTTTTGAATTTGTAAGACAGATCAGCGTTCCTCTTTCCAGGGGGCTATTGAACGAAAAAGAAAGAGGCGATGTGCTCGATATCATGACAAAGATGGATTCTGTGCTCGGTGTTATAAACTTTAAGGAAGAGGCATTAAGCGAAGAGGCATTACGGCTGTTGCAAGAAAGAAAAGATTTGAGGAAGGCGGGTAATTGGAGAGCTTCCGATGAGATCAGGAAGAAACTTCTTGATATGGGCATTGAGGTTTCCGACACCGCTTCAGGGATGATGTGGAGAGTAAAATAAAATTGTAACCGCTCAATCTGTAATAGGGGGTGGTGGTGTGGATAAGGATATCAGAAAGTCAGTTATTGCCGGGACATGGTATCCGGGTAATCCAAGGATTTTACGTACAGATATAGAAAACTTTCTTCATGACACACCTGATAGGAAAATAGACGGGGAAATTACAGGTCTTATAGTGCCCCATGCGGGATATGTATATTCAGGTCAGGTTGCAGCGCATGCCTATAAAATTATAAAAGGAGAACTCTTTGATGCCTTAATAGTCATAGGACCCAGCCACAGAACATTTTTCCACGGCATCTCGCTCTATAATAGAGGTGGATACGAAACTCCTTTGGGGGTTGTTCCTGTGGATATTACATTAGCGAATGATATCATGGCTCAAAGTGAAATGATCTCTCACATGCCTGCTGCTCATGTCGAGGAACATTCTCTTGAGATACAACTTCCCTTTCTTCAGGTGAGTCTTGGTGACTTTCAGTTTGTACCTGTGATCATGGGAGAGCAAGATTATCAAACCTGCAAAACTCTTGCTGAGAGCATCTTCAGGGCTGTTGGTGATCGGAAGGTCCTGATAGTGGGAAGTTCAGACCTTTCACATTTTCACACATATGAACAAGCCGTGAAACTTGATTCTGTTGCACTCGAACACATAGTAAAGATGGATGCCAGGGGACTCATAAAAGATCTGGAAAACAACGTATGTGAGGCCTGCGGTGGCGGTCCGGCTGTTGTAACCATGATGGTTTCAGAGAAACTGGGTGCAAAGAGTGTAAAAATATTAAAGTATGCGAACTCAGGAGATGTAACAGGGGATAGAAGAAGCGTTGTCGGTTACGCGTCTGTGGTTTTTTATCAATAAGACATAGAGGGTCATAATATGTCAGGGAGGCGACTATTATGCAGCTGACGGAGGAGGAGAAAAGGACACTTATTGATATAGCGAAAACAACAATAGAATGTAGGTTGGCTGGCATGAGTATTCCCGAGTTTCGCATTGATACAGAAGTGCTCAAGGAAAAGAGTGGAGCATTTGTAACTCTTAAAAAAAGTGGACATCTGAGAGGCTGTATCGGTTATATCGAGGCAAAAAACCCCCTTTACAAAACTGTGGAGCAGATGGCGATCGCAGCTGCCTTTAACGATCCGCGATTTCCCCCTCTAAAACGTGATGAGGTTAAACACGTAACGATTGAAATTTCCGTACTCAGCAAACTCAAAGAAATAAAGGATATTAATGAAATAGAAATAGGTATCCACGGCATTTACATCGTCAAAGGGTTTTATTCAGGCCTTCTGCTTCCTCAGGTGGCGAGTGAATATAAATGGGATAAAATTACATTTCTTGAGGAAACATGTTATAAAGCAGGTCTGCATAAAAGTGCGTGGAGAGATAAAGATACGAAAATTTATATTTTTTCTGCAGATGTTTTTACCCAACATTGATGATTTCATTTAAAACGTCATTAACATTTGATGGAGACCTTTGTGAAAATGGTCTCACTTCAGAGATTTTCACCTAAGACATCACAAATTTTATCATGATAATAGATATTGAAATACTAAGAAGAATATAAAATAAAAAATTATATTGACAAATTTTAATATTGTAATTAGCATTTAAAACTTATGTTTCAACATAATTACATACTGCTCTTTACAAAGGGAGATAGGATATAGTATTCCGGATAGTAAATCAGCTGGCGTAGCTCAACAGGTAGAGCAGCTGATTTGTAATCAGCAGGTTGCGGGTTCGAGTCCCATCGCCAGCTCTCATATTTGGGAATTCTATCTGGAGGGGTACCCGAGTGGCCAAAG
>DNUI01000044.1 GCA_003508565.1 Syntrophaceae bacterium | reverse complement strand
TTGTTGTACGAAAATTTTCATTTTTTACGGTCAGGTCTTCAATGTCAACTACCCAAGGGTGGCTACCGTAATCCTTGGCCTTTTCTTTCCCACCGTTTTCTCCTGCCGTTAAAACCCCCGCGGAAAACATGACACACAAAACAACGAAAGCGGCTTTTTTCAGCATATTTTTACCTCCATTAAAAACGAACTTTCCATTCGTTGATACGTAGTGCGCGTGCGCTCGCGACCATGATTCTCACCTGCAAACCGACTATAAAAAACCATAACCTGAGTTATCTCCATTGTCAATACAGATAAAGGTTGATATAAAAAGATATTGGAGGACGTTGTTTCTTTGAGAAGGTGAAAGATCAGCCTTTGACATTTGACTTATTTGTGATGACTGACGAGAGGTCATAGTGAGAACCACAGTAAATAACAATGAGTTTCCTAACAAATCGATACATCGAATCGGCCCGAGTTCAGGTTTCTCCCTGATCCGCGTGTTCGGCTGCACCATCAAAAAGCTGGTATTGCAGCAGCGCTGCACGCGTCGGCACCAAGGAAAGGAAAGTATGGACATCTCCATAATTCAGGCAAGTATAGAGAACGCCGCCGAGATCCTCGCACTGCAGAAATTGGCATGCCAAAGTGAGGCGAAACTGAACGGTGACCGGACTATTCAGCCGCTTACCCAGACTCTTCCTGAGATTGAAGCGGCTTGTATTTATGGAGAAACGACAATGAGAGCCGCCAAAAAAAGCGCTCACGCGGTCAACACCGCGCCTGCATGGGACACCCGCGCCCCTGCATGCCGGCGCCGCCGCTTAGCTTCGCATTCGGCTTGTTGATGAGGGGAGCGAAGAAAATGCTTGCAAACAATGCGTCTCAATATTTCGGCAAAGACCTGGAGGCCATGTCCTTTGCGAAGAACTACCATAAATGGATCCTCGCCGAATTCTCTCCATACCTCGGAAGTTCCGTGGCCGAAGTTGGTGCAGGAATGGGAGGCTTCTCGACTCTGTTGCTGGAGACCGACATACGCAGCCTGGTTGCATTCGAGCCATCTCAGAATATGTACCCTTTGCTGCAAGAAGCTCTTAGCAAGGACACACGAGCCAGGACCGTCAATGATTTCTTTGGCAGAACAACTACAGGGGAACATTTCGATTCAATCGTGTATGTCAACGTTCTCGAACATATCGAAGATGACGCATCTGAGCTTTCCAATGCGCGCGATTCACTCAATCCGCAAGGCCACCTGCTGATATTCGTGCCCGCGCTGCCATGGTTGTATAGTGAGATAGACAGACAAGTCGGACACTATCGCCGATACGTCAAGAAGGACCTTGTAGAACTCACACAGCAGTCAGGCTTCTTTGTTGTCGACGCACGGTATTTTGATATAGCCGGCATTCTTCCCTGGTACATCAATTTTGTCTTGCTCAAGAACCCGTTCAGCACCGGCAGCGTATCTCTGTATGACCGGATAGTCGTCCCTGTAATGCGATTGATGGAAGGGCTTGTGCCGTTACCGGTCGGAAAGAATGTGCTATTGGTTGCGAGAAAAGCCTAACCCTTATAAGGCCTCCTCTTGTCAAGGGGTGAAAATCTTCTTCACGGGAAACGAGAAAGATGAGGTTTCGCGTAACAGTTACCGATAGTGATGCAACAAGGAGAGGGATGCTGACCAAAGGCCTGACCAATCATTACAGCGGTTGGCTGATAGCCACTGCTGATTTCGGTGGTATGCTGAAAGGAGATAAATGATGAACCCGCGAATCGATATGATCACGCAGAGCGTTCACATTACGGAGCAGGAAAAATGAACGCAGTCAAAAGAATCTCCTTATTGGTACCTTTATTTATGATATTTATGCCCGGAATATCATCGGCTCAGGACCAATATAGGAGCGGCTTTGATCCATATGTAGTTATCACACTTTCTCAGGACCTCTCCGTTTCCACTCAGGTTGTGACAGAGATTCACGCGAACGTGCCGTTCTATATCGGCATTCAATTACCGCCCCTCCTTGCAAGGCACAAAGATTTTTCTACCGATTACACAATTGATCTCACAGTATTCAGACCTGATGGCAAGATATTGCTGCAGAAAGATGAATATTTTTCATCAAAAGAGTGTGTTTAGATTTATAAAACCAATGATGTTGTCTTTTGATCACAACCAGACAAAGGGCAGTTACCGATTTCACGTTGTACTCCATGATTTTATCGCAGGAACAAAATATTCATCATCTTGCACCGTTGAGTTGAAGTGATTATTTATTTTTCCCCACAATTGGTTTACCTCAGCGTTCAGGCAGTCACACACGGTGGATTTGCAATACATGCCACGCGTGACAAGAAGGTCTTTGACATTCTTTTTCATATAGCTTATAGAAGCGATTATTGAAAACGGTGAAGTATCAACCCCTTTACTTCCAAGAAATGAGAGAAATGTATGAATGAAACACACCTGGCCTTAATGATCCGTAACCGCATTGAAAAGTACGGTGAAAGAACAGCCCTCCGGTACAAAGAAAAAGGGCAGTGGAAAGATATCTCCTGGAATGTCATGGGAGAACAAATCCGGGCAGTGGCAAAGGGCCTTCTTGAAATGGATGTCAAGGAGGGAGATATGGTTGCCATTTTTTCTCAGAACAGTCCGGCATGGACTATAGCAGACTATGGCATCCTTAAGGTGCGGGGAGTCTCCGTACCCATTTATGCAACCTCTTCGGCAAAACAGGCCGGGTACATTATTAACGAAGCGGAAATCAAGATCATCTTTGTCGGCAGCCAGGATCAGTATGATAAAACAAAAGCCCTTCAAGACGCATCCTCATGTCTGAAGAAAATCATTGTATTCGACGATAACGTAACACTGGGCGGCAGTGATACCGCAATGTATTTTAAGGATTTCCTCGACCTGGGAAGGAGGTCGAGCAGAGACCCCGAGGTCGAAGACCGTTTGAACTCTGCCTCCATCGACGATCTTGCCACCGTGATCTATACTTCAGGAACTACGGGGGAGCCCAAAGGCGTAATGCTCCATCACTCAATCTTCTATCATTCTTTCCCCGCACATGTGAAGCGCCTTGTTGTCAGTGATCAGGATGTATCTCTCTGTTTTCTCCCCCTGACCCATGTTTTTGAAAGGACATGGTGCTATTTTGCTTCTTATATGGGAATGGTTATTTGCTACTGTGATGAAACGCCCAGGATTATTGAATACCTGCAGGAAGCCAAACCCACTGTCATGTGCGCCGTGCCTCGATTCTATGAAAAGATCTACTCCGCGGTTTTTGAAAAACTGGAGAACGCATCTCCGACGAAAAAAAAGCTCTTCACATGGGCAATCGGGGTTGGCGAACAGGTGTATGTGAGGGAAAAAGAAAAAATGGCCATACCCGCTCTCCTCACACTAAAACATACGATTGCCGGAAAGCTCGTCTTAGATAAGATCAGAAACATCGTTGGCGGCCGAATCCGGTTTTTCCCCTGCGCCGGCGCTCCTCTTTCAAAAGAAATCGAAGAATTCTTTCATTCAGCGGGGATATTTATCACCTATGGGTACGGCCTGACAGAAACCTGCGCGACTGTAACGTGCCACGAAAAATATTACTTCAAACCCGGTACCGTGGGCAAACCCATCGACGGCGTTGAGGTCAAGATCGCGGACAATGGTGAGATCCTCGTCAAAGGCCCCACCATAACAAAGGGCTACTACAAAAAACCGGATGCGACGGCCGAAGCCTTTGAAGACGGCTGGTTCAAGACGGGAGATGTCGGTGTTCTTGAGGATGGGTATCTGACCATCACTGACCGTATCAAGGATCTCATGAAAACATCAGGCGGCAAATACATTGCCCCGCAGCTCGTTGAAACAATGATCGGGAAAGATTATTACATTGATCAGATAACCGTCATCGGCGAGGCAAAAAAATTTGTCTCCGCCCTTATTGTGCCCGCATTTGACGCCCTTGAAGAATATGCCAGAACCCGCAATATTACCTATGCATCGCGGGAAGACCTGGTGAAAAACCCCGCGATCATTGAATTCTATCAAACGCGGATTGCAGAGAATTCAAAAGACCTTGCAGGTCACGAACAGATTAAGAAATTCGTGTTGCTCTCGGAACCGTTTACACAGGAAGCGGGAGAGATGACACCGACGATGAAACTGAAGAGAAAGGTGATCACTGAAAAGCATAGAGATATTATCGAAAATATATATAGAGAATAATAACACCATTCATTCCTCGGGATAGGTTCAAAAAGCACCAGCCCTGCCCTAATCCCGCAACATAACCGTATAACCATGCGCCGGCACGAAAGGGACCCTGCCATGACAGGAGACAACTGCAGCGCCTCCTGATGATCGAGTGCGGCCAAATCGCTGTTGTTCGCGTCTCCCGACGCATTCGCATGAAACCTTAACTACAACCTATGGATACTGAAAGGAAGCAAGTGGCACATTATTTGCTGATGGGTCTTCGTGTACATATTCCACAGGAGTCTTACTTCAATGAATGCCAGTCGAAGATTTATCTTGATTGTAAGCTTAACAGCATTTCTCTGTCTATTGATATTCCCACCCAATGCTCTTGCACAAGAGCCAGCCGATGAAGAATTGGCTTTCATGGAGATCGAAGAGGTTTTTTCCGCCGCCAAACGCGCGCAGAGCGTCCATGATGCCCCCGCCTCCGTTTCCATCGTGACTGATGAGGATATCAGAAAATACGGTCACCGTACTCTCACCGACGTGGTGAAGAACGTCATGAGCTTCTATACCTATTCCGACAGAAACTATGACTACATTGGCGCACGCGGAGTGGCCCGGCTTGGTGATTACGGAAACCGTGTATTGCAGCTCGTGGACGGACACACATACAACGATAATGTATACGGGTCTTTTTCCATGGGCGAAGCCTTCGGGGTCGACATGGATGTGATAAAGAGAATCGAATTCGTTCGCGGCCCCGGCTCTGCCTTATATGGAAGCAATGCTTTCCTGGGAACCGTCAATATCCTAACAAAAAAAGGCAAAGAAATTGACGGATTGTTCACAAAAGCTGAGGCAAGGAGCCATGACACCTATACGGGGGGTTTTGTGTTCGGAAATGAATTCGATAATGGCGTCGATCTGATCGTCTCCGTGAGTTTGCTGGACAGCAAAGGTCAGAATCACTACTACGCGGAATTTGACAGTCCTTTGACCTCACACGGACAGGCAAAAAATGCCGATGGAGAAAAAGCGAGAAAATTTTTCCTGAAGGCAAGCTATCATGACTTATCTTTTCTGGCCAACATAGGCCGGCGGGAAAAAAACGTTCCTACAGCAAGCTTCTTCACCCTCTTCAACGACAATCGATTCAAGACAGTGGATGAGCGGGATTTTGCCGAGATTAAATGGGATCATAGCTTTGACGACAACAAACGCATGATGATCAGAGCTTATTATGACCGATATTACTTTAAGGGCGATTATCCATATGACTACCCACCCCTTACCATCAACAGGGACAAAGCCCTGGGTCAGTGGATCGGGGCGGAAATGAACTATTCACACAAGATCGCCTCCTCTCATATTTTGATAGGCGGAGAAGCGGAGTACCACATAGACGCCGATCAGAAAAACTATGATGTGGAGCCAAAGGCCACATATGTGGATGATCACCATCATTTTTCAACGTGGTCGCTCTATCTTCAAAATGAGATGGATATAAGCCCCAAGTACCGCCTCACAGCAGGGTTCCGATACGATCACTATTCCTCTTTTGGAAATCACCTCAGTCCGAGGGTGGGGTTTATTATGAAGCCGTTAAAAGAAAGCACAGTAAAACTGCTCTATGGACAAGCCTTCAGGGCACCGAATGTGTATGAGCTTTACTACCAGTCCATAACACCAAGCGCCAGCACCTATAAACCAAATTCCGATCTTGATCCCGAGATTCTCACTACCTATGAAGCCGTATGGGAACAGAAAATAGGTCCCCTTGTGAAGTCAATAGTGAATGCCTTCCACTACAAAATCAAAGATCTCATCACACAGGATGTAAACCCCGTTGACGGCTCCCTGCAATTTCACAACACAGAACGGGTGAAGAGCAACGGCGTGGAGGTGGGTTTGGAAATAACCTGGCCTGACGTTCTTAAAGGCCACATCAGTTATACCCATCAGAACACTGAGGATGACAGCACCGGCCAATGGCTGGCGAACTCACCCCGTCATCTTGTTAAAACCGGATTTATTATTCCAATTTTTAAAGACACCTACAACCTTGGCATGCAATGCCGCTATATG
>DNUI01000006.1 GCA_003508565.1 Syntrophaceae bacterium | reverse complement strand
TGGTATTTCTTTTCACAGGGAATATTTGTTATCTCATTATAAATCGCAGGGTAAATCAGGAGGGGAATGTAGTCAAGGTTGTAGACCTCTGTAAGCTTCGCAACAGCGAGGGAAAGGTCTTCCCATGGCAGATTCTCCGGATCAATTATCAGGACTTTGATTCCGTTCAATAATTCGGATAAATTTGCTCCCACATCTGACTGATTCACAACCAGAACGGCCTTCAGGCAGTTCCTGTTGACGAGTGAATATATCTTCCATTGTCGACAAAAACCAAGTCTTTGGGCCACGCTTTCCAGCGATTCATCGTTTACATTTTTCTGCCCTAAACTCAGGGCATCAAATATATAACCTCCGGACTGGTGCTTGAGAAACTGTTCTAATTCCCATAATTCAGAAAAAGTGCTTTCGTGGAGAGACCACCCTGGCTTGAACTGGTTCTGGGGTACACCCACCGGGAAAGTCATATATGAGAAGAGATCAAGTGAACAAATCTTGGGGTTATTTATTTCCCTGGCAAAGCCGCCAAAGACGCGGTCAGGGAATAAATTATCCTGGCGGAAATAACACATTATATAGTCCATTTTTGCAGAAGGCAGATGGTACATGCCGTATAAAAACTGCACCATTTGCTTGAGAACAAGGAACCCGGGACGTTTTTTCTCCAGGGGCCTTGCAGCGTGATGATGGATCATCCAGGCGCGCTCATAAGCTCGTATCATTGATAAATGACCGTAAATCTTTCCGTTTTGCTCGTAAGTAAAGTGCATGGCGATTTCGGAATTTTCCTGATAGAGCTTCTTATACGTATTTTTAAAGTCATCTCGATAATCTTGTAGAAGTTTGTACTTCTTGGGATAGATGAAACCGGTATCAAAAAAGAACTCCCAGAGAGCGTCCATGTCAACTTCCGTGGAAATGCAAGAATGATGGTCTGTGTTTAAACTGAGAATGCGATTCAAACGGTTGTAACTATGGATGTCCATATCCAGAATGGCTATGCCGCAGCAAATTTTGTTTTCCTGCGGTTTATGGCGATAGAGCACCTGGGCCGCACAGTTCATTTTCAACTCTCCGGCATAGACTATTGATAGCCCGTGAATGATCATTCCCGGCATCAAAATTCCATCTTTCTCGTCATCATAAATGGAAAATCCTGTAATAGAAATGTCAAAAATTTCACGATGGATCCTCTTCTTTGAAAATGGATGTTCAAAAGAAGCGATGGGGGGCGGAAAAATCTGGCGGCGAGGATGACGTATTTTTCTTGCTTTAAAGCGATGGATATAGCTTCCAAGAGGTGCGAGTACAATTTCCCACCCGTAAAGGTCACGCTTTTGCCTTATAAAATGGCAGTTTCCGGAAAAATACATTTTGTCAGTATTGATTAAACGTATTATGGATATAGCGTCGGGATTGAACCAATAAAATGACGATGGTGAATCCGGGTTTATCTTTATACGGAAAGCGAGGGGACTGAAGTCCATCAGTTTTCCTCTGGCGAGAAAGCCACTCTGCATTAACTCTGCAGTAACATCCCGGCAGGTAAAGCGAGATATGCCCCGCCTGCTGATAATGTAGCTCTTTTCCGGTAATTGAATTTTAAATCCGATATTGTTTATATTCAGCAGCCTTGCTGGAATTAGTGTAATGGACTGGTAGTCTGTGATGATAAGATATTGAAGCTGGAAGTTTTCCAGACTGAAGCCGGCGTAACCTTTATCCCAAGAGCAGGTTAATTCATCCTCCAAGCATATCTCAGGTATGGCGTTTACAAGAATTCCTTCTTCGTATTTGGAACTCCGCAATAGGGCACGGACACAACCGCCTGTAAAATGAAGATGGTTGAGGGTATTAATCAGTTTTTCTTTTTCAAGGTGATTGGCAGATTCAAGCGCGTC
This sequence comes from Syntrophaceae bacterium, assembly GCA_003508565.1. Taxonomy (GTDB): domain Bacteria; phylum Desulfobacterota; class Syntrophia; order Syntrophales; family UBA2185; genus UBA2185. The sequence goes on along the minus strand of DNUI01000006.1, from coordinate 8,739 downwards.
GATTAAGTCTTCATGCTGGAAAAGCCACGGCGGCAGGAATGTTTCTTCAGATGGTTTTTTAAAATTTTTGATATCGGTAAGAATCGTCTGCCAGGGCTTTTTGTCATTCATTTATCGAAACGCCATAATTACGAATAGACCAAATTTGCGATGATGATAGTATGTGGTTGATAAATCAATTTGTGAACGTCCCGGAATGAGCATACATAATTAGTTAGACAGCAAACCATCATAACAAACAGAACTTTCACAAAGACATCAAAGGGCAAAAGAGATAGAGTTTCAAACAGTATTAAGTGGGTATTCTTATATACTAAAAAACCGGTTATTGTCAAATTTAATTAGGATATCTGCGGAAAAACAACTTCGAAGAAAATCTTTTATCAGTTACCTCTCTAAAGACAACTTCTGATTTGGCAATACATGCCTTTTAACCTCAATATACCCCGCAAGACCGACAGCTTTAAATGTTTCTTCAATGACTTCCCCTGTGGTATGAACCACCATCCCATCCGGATCAGGCATTGGCGACGCAATAACAAACTTGTTGCCGAATCTGCGGAAGCTCAGATCAACAATGCTGTAAGCCAGCATGACGATGCCGGATAAAGACATAAGTTCAGTTTCGAGAGTGATGCAATCCGTGGATATCATCTCCTTCAGAAATTCCGGCAATTCATATTTCTCTATAATTTTCATGCCGAGACAGGAATGATGCTGAGAAATAAACTCTTCTCCTATTTCAGATTCTTCATATGCGTCTTTATAGAGTGATCTGTAGAGTGCAATGATAATTTTGCCGATTTCGAGGAGAAGGCCTCCGAGCTCAACCTTCCTGGCATCGCCGTCCCTCAGTCCGAATTCTTTTGCCAGTACCTTACCGCCAAGGATGGAAGTCGCAAAGCTTCTGGCAAAAATAATTCTCACATCCTTGTCTTTTGACAGAGATGCAAATGCCAGAAATATAATGAGAACTCTCGCGAAATCCATTCCCAGTCTGGATACAACTTTGTAAAACGTATCGACAGGGCCTCTTCTAAGCTGTCCGTAATACACGGAATTTGCGATATTGAACAGCCTGAAGAGAATATCATCTCCTATTTTCCCTTTTAAGAGCTCGATTTCCTTTTCACTTGCATCGGAATCACCGAGAACCGCGAGTACCTCGTGATCAAAACCGAGGTTAACCGCATTGAGTAGTTTATCTTCAATATCCGAAAGAATTTGATGTGCCTTCTCATTATCCATATTTTGTCATCTCTGCGAATTCCAGTATGGGCATAACCATAACTGTACATGTGATGAATTTGCATGAATCGATATCACAGATACGAAAAGAATTGAAGAGTATAAGTACCTTTATCACAGGTAGTAGCACACCCCGTGTTTGTGTCTAAGCGTGTAAAAGCTTATTATATTAGTCTTGAGCTAAAAGAGTAAATTTGATAAAAGCTTTCGTATGTTAATATATCGGCAACAAAAAACAGAATATTAATGCATCAACCGCATTTCACCCAAATATTTTTTCTGATATGACTAGATTTCTGTTTGGGGTTTCTTTCCCAGAAAACGAAAGGAGAAAATAATGGCATTAGTCTATGAGAAAGAAGGATACATAGCAAAATAGGTCTCAATCGTCCCGAGGAAAAGAATGCTCTTGATCCCGAAATATTGATGGACCTTCATAATACATGGAAGGACGTTAACCTTGATGAGAAGGTCCGGGTTGTTATTCTCTATTCCTGCATACCTGATATCTTCTGTGCCGGAATGGACCTAAAGACGGCGGTGCCTGTGCTCACGAAAGCCAGGGTGCCTGAAAGTGATGCAGAGCGATGGCTGATACAAGTGGGGCAGCAAGTTGGTGAGGCAATGCTGAAGCCCAACATTGTAAAAAAACCTGTAATTGCATCTGTCAATGGTTTCTGCCTGACAGGGGGATTTGAGATGATTATGGGTGCAGACTTGAGAATTGCCTCGGAAAATGCAGTTTTTCAGATGCGAGAAGCCAGTTTGGGGATTATGCCCATCGGTGGCGGAAATGTTTATTTGCCGCGCATTCTCTCACCATGCAGGGCGCTGGAAATCCTTCTCACATCAGGCAACTTCCGTGCAAGAACTTTGTACGAATGGGGTTTTCTCAATCATGTGGTGCAATCTCAGGATGATCTGATGAAAAAGGCCACGGAAGTAGCGGATAAAATTGCCGGTAATGGTCCTCTTGCCGTCCAGGGAATCATCAGGTGCTTCCGGGAAACCCGCGATATGTCTTATGCGGATGCCTTTAGGAGAGAGATGGAAATCGGTGTACCGATATTCGGAAGTGAAGATGCGCGTGAAGGCATCCGTGCCCAAAAAGAAAAGCGTAAACCAAATTTCCCCGGTAAATACTGATGAGTTTTTGAAAGGTCATACATAAAAACGAGTTGGACTTTTTTTAACGACAGCATCAGTTTTTCAATGTATCCCACACATGGTATGAAGGAATTATTACTCTTTATTACGGGTCTCATTTTGTTCTTAGTTGGTGTGGTGAGATTAAGCACCGAGGTCCAGCAGCTTTTCACCGTACGCATTAGAGAATATATAAAGTATTCTGTCAAAAGACCGGTCTACGGGTTGTTGACCGGCATCGTAACGACAATCCTCTTCCAAAGCAGTTCTGCCACCACCTTGTTGACCGTTGGTATGGTGAGTGCCGGTCTGATGACCTTTTACCATTCTCTGGGTATTATTTTAGGCGCAGACGTTGGCACGGTATTGACTGTTCAGCTTGTTGTTTGGAAGGTTACTGACATTTCCCCTCTTTTTATCATCATAGGCGGTGTAATATGGCTTACGGGGAAGTCAAAGTGGAAATCTATCGGCGAGGCCATATTTTGTTTTGGACTTATATTCTTTGGATTGAGTCTGACGGCGATGGCTGCAGCACCATTGAAAAATCATCAGACGGTTATCCATTTTTTTCAAGAGACAAAAAGTCCGCTGCTTGGTGTAGGAATAGGTGCGCTTTTTGCTTGTATTGTTCAAGCCTCTATCATTCCTATAAGCATTCTTGCGATATTGGCGCAACAAGATCTTATTACTATTGAAAATGCATTGCCGATTGTTTTCGGCGCGAATATCGGGACCACCGTTACTGCCCTCATGGCCAGTATGGTGGCAAGTATCAGCGGCCGGAGAAGCGCCGTTTCTCACCTTCTTTTTAAATGTGTTGGCACGATTATCTGCCTCGCGGTGTTGCCCGGTTTGATTAGTGTCTTACAAAGTCTTTCGGTGAATGTGGCTCAGCAAATAGTCTATGGCCATTTCATATTTAATGTTCTTATTGTTGTCGTTTTTATTTTTCTTCTCAAACCATATGCCAGAGTAATCGAAAAAATGATGCCCGGCCGGGAGGATGTTCTCCCATTATGGCCTGAATTTATAAATGAGAAACATCTTTCTGATCCGGAAAAAGCCCTGGCATGTGTAAAAATGGAACTGCACAGGGAAATCGTCCTGGCACAGAAAATTTTCACGGTGAGCTTAGATTTGAGAAAGAACTATCAGAAATGGCAGAAACGCAATATTGTCTATATCCAACTTGTTGTGAATCATCTGAGGCGCGAGATTATGGATTTCTTATGTAAAATTTCTTATCATAAACTCTCACCGGATCTGTCTCAAAAACTTTTTTTATTTACGGCCATGGCTGATGACATTGAAAGAATCACGAATCATGCCGTCAAACTGGCAGATCTTTCAAGAGATAAATATCAGACACGGGCGGGCTTTACAGATTCGGCGAAAAAGGAATTGGAGGAAATTGAAAGGCTGGCAGTCGATAATCTTGACGATGCTGTGGCACTCGTTGAACAGCATGACCAGGAGAAGATAGCGCAAATATCTCTTCGTGAAGACAACATCGATGTGAGGGTAAAAGACGCAAGAGGGAAGCATCTCGTGAGATACTACAACGGAATATGTCAGGCAGAGGCTGGTCCCATATTCATAGCGATGTTGATTCATCTTGAAAGAATATCAGATCTATGCCAAAATGTTGCCGAGTATGTTAGTGAGCTTGGATAATGTTGGGTGATTGTAGTCTCGATGTTTATTTATTATTCTGATCTTGACAATCGAAAAGTGCGTTAATAAATTTAAACCATAGTTTCTTCAGGGAAGACATGGCCGAAACGATCATGATCAAGCGACAAGAGGAGGAGATCCGCAGTATTGGTTTTCCAAAGATTGCAGAGGTGAATGGGATCCGGGGATTACTCCGCGATTCGTACAAGTGATTTAGCTGATTTAGCGTAAACATCAAGAAGGAGGCCGATCATGAACAAACGACTGGATGCATTGAAGGTTGCACTCAACAATGAGATGAAAGAACATGCTTTTTATTTAAAGAATGCGGAGAGGACAAAAAATGCCGTCGGCAAGGCTATGTTTCAACAGATAGCTGGGGAAGAACTTGAACACCATGAAAGGCTTAAGCAGCTTCATGAAAACTGGGAAAAAGAAAAGAAGTGGCCTGAAACGGTTCCCCTCAAAGTAAAGGATACCACTGTGAAAAATGTCCTTAGGGACGCCGCAAAAAAAGCTCCCAAGGGAGCCAAGGGTGACGCTGATGACCTCAAGGCAATTCGTGTGGCCATTGAGTTCGAGGGCAAGGGCGCGGAATACTATGCAAACCTCCGTGATCAAGTCTCCGATCCGAAAGAAAAGGCATTTTTTAATCTCTTGGCAAATATTGAACATGAGCATTATGTGTCTCTCAAAGACACCGAAGAATTTATGACAGATCCTGTTTCCTGGTTTAGGAAAAAGGAAGGCGGCGGTCTCGATGGTGCGTAACTGCACTGCGGGAATTTACTGGTTCGTGGTTTCTCTACATCACATACCGAGAGGACCTCTATGAAACAGCCGTTTCATAGAGGTCCCCTTTTATGCTCCACCCTACAAATCCCGTGTAGGAATATCGATAACTACACGATCTCCATTTACGGATGCTTCTTCTTTCTGAAAATAATCCTTATGGGAGTTTGATCAAAACCGAAGGCCTCTCTGATCTGGTTGGCAAGGAAACGTCTGTAGGAAAAATGTACAGCCCTTGGTTCACGCACAAAAAAAACAAAGGTGGGCGGAGCAACGGAAGCCTGGGTTATATAGCTCACGGTATTGGCTCTATGTTGATGGCGGGAAGGTGGGTTCGAATCCAGTAGCTTTCTGACAACACTATTGAGCTCTGCAGTGCTGACACGCTTTGTGTACTGATTAAGAACCGCTTCTATGAGGTCAAATATTTTGGTTACCCTCTGCCCGGTAATGGCTGATATAAAAATAATCGGGGCATAATCCATAAATTTTATGGTATCTTTGATATCTCTCACATAATTCCCCACTGTAGCGTTATCTTTCTTTATGGCATCCCATTTGTTAACAACAATGATACATCCAACTCCTCTTTCGACCGTCAAGCCTGCGATCTTGGCATCCTGTTCGGTCATTCCTTCCTCGGCGTCGATAAGAAGCAGCGCGATGTCACAGCGGTCTATGGCTTTCAGTGCCTGGATAATGCTGTATTTTTCAAGTACATGACTGACTCTGCTTTTCCGCCTGATGCCCGCAGTGTCAACCAGCAGATATTTTTTACCATCAAATTCGAAAGGGGTGTCTATGGCGTCTCGTGTCGTACCCGGTATAGGATTGACGATGGCCCTTTCATATCCGAGTATTTTGTTTACCAGGGATGATTTCCCTACATTCGGCTTTCCGATTACCGCTATTCTGGTTCTCTTTTCCCTGTAAGGATGATCTTCAGAAGTATGTGAAAGATGTTCCGCTACACCATCCATGAGTTCATAAATGCCTTGCCCATGCTGTGCGGAAATGCCGTACAGCCGGTCAATTCCCAATTCGTAGAATTCGTATACCCGGTTTTCGTGCTTTGGGCCATCGATTTTATTGACGACAAAAAAGATTGGTTTTTCGATACCCCTGAGGATGTCGGTAATTTCCCTGTCTGATGGTGTTAAACCTTCACTTCCATCCATGAGGAAAATAATGATGTCTGCTTCTTCCATGGCCAGGTGAGTCTGTTCACGCATTTGCACAAGCATCTTTTCCGTGGATGCCGGCTCGAACCCACCGGTATCAATCAGGGTAAAGCCCTTTTCGTACCAGGTGCAATCCGCGTAATTCCGATCTCTCGTGGCGCCCGGTTCGTCAATAACGATAGCTTTATTTTTCTGTGACAGGCGGTTAAATAGCGTCGATTTCCCGACATTGGGCCTGCCGATGATAGCGATATATGGTTTCATTTCATTGTATCTGAGTATGTTGCTGATAACTCCTCTGTATTGATATTCTATCCGGTTGTGATATAGTACACTCGATTGCAACTCATATAGTTTTTTTTAGTAACATATTCGGTCAACGGTGACAAATTATTCCTTCTATACTTGAAGCACGGGAGGGAGAGCTATGTACGGTAATAGCGGCTGCATTCTAAAAGTAGATTTAAGTACAGGAGAGATAACAAAGGAACTTTATGACGAGTCGGTGGCCAGAATGTTCCTGGGGGGAAATGGTCTGGCGGCGAAGCTCATGCATGACAGCGTTCCTTTTACCGCAGATCCGCTTGGTCCGGAGAATGCCATAGTCTTTTCTGTAGGGCCTTTGACGGATACACCTTTATGGGGAACCAGTCGGGGGCATGTGGCATCAATATCACCACTCACCGGGATATTTGCCGACTCCAATTATGGAGGACAGTTCGGAACTGCTCAGAAGCGGGCGGGATTTGACGCCATTGTTATCACCGGGATTTCATCAAATCCTGTGTATCTCTCCATTACGGAGGCGGGCGGACAACTCCATGATGCCTCCCATTTATGAGGTAAAACAACACATGAGACGGATTGCCGCATTAGAAGAACAAAAAGGCAAGGGGGCAGTCTGCGCCTCCATTGGGCCTGCGGGGGAGCAGGGTGTTCTCTTCGCAAACGTTATCCTTGGCGGAGCAAGGCCCGGCGCTGCCGGCCGTGCCGGCATGGGTGCCGTGATGGGAGTGAAAAAACTGAAGGCCATCGTTGTGAGTGGGCGCAGACGAACGCGTATTGCCGATCGGCAATCATTGCTGAAACGTATCAGGGAAAAAAGTGCGACCATGAAAGAAAATACCAAACTATTGACCACCTATGGAACGCCGTTTCTCGTAAATGTTATCAATGCGAAAGGTATGCTGGGGACAAGGAATAACAGCACCGAAGTCTTTGCCCATTCCCAGGATATCAGTGGCGAGCGTATCAAAGAAAAATACTGGCATAAAGATACTGCCTGCTTTGGGTGCCCCGTGGCGTGCGGCAAAAATGTCCATGTGATAAAAGGCGAGTACGCCGGCATGACTGTGAAAATGCCTGAATACGAAACCCTGTATGCCGTGGGCTCCATGTTGGACAACCGTGATATTGATTCCATCATCAATGGCAATCACGCGTGCGATTTGATGGGTATCGATACTATTTCCATGGGGGTTACACTCTCCTTCGTCGCTGAGTGCATTGAAAAGGGAATTATTTCTGAAAAGGAAATAGGGGAGAAAGTTGACTTTGCCGATGGCGCGGCGATGGTCTCACTTATCAAAAAGACGGCCAGGAAGGAAGGTATAGGAGCGCTTCTTGCGCTCGGTTCGGCGCGCCTTGCAGGAAAGTTTGGTAAAGATGCCTATAAATATCTCTATGCCGTCAAGGGATTGGAAATTGCCGGTCACTCCGCTCGTGGCTTAAGGGGAATGTCTCTTTCCTATTCCACTTCCACGAGGGGCGGAAGTCACCATGACGGAAGACCCAATTACGCCAAAGAAGATCCCGATCCAGGGTTTACGCCGCAGCCAAAGTATATCCAGAAAAGCCAGTATTTTACCGCCGTCGGTGACTCACTTGTTTTATGCCGGTTCATCGCTGAGAGGGGTTTGGGAACACCCCTGAATGAAGAAATTGCAAAGATTGTCGGCTATGTGACGGGCTGGGACATTACCCTTGCCGAGCTCGAAAGGATCGGCGAGAGGATCTATAATCTGGAGCGCCTCATTAATGTCACGCGCGGAATAAGCCGGAAGGATGATACCCTTCCTTACCGTGTCATGAACGAGCCCATCCCGGAAGGGCCGGCAAAGGGGAGGTACTGTTCAAAGGCAGATCTGGATGCTTTGCTGGATACGTTCTACGCATTGAGGGGCTGGGATCAGAATGGTATTCCCACGAAGGAGAAGCTTACGGAACTCGGTTTGAAATAGGCATGCGTGCAGGGTTTAACCGAAAGTGTCCATGATGAAGTTATGGATCCTTAACCATTCGCGCATCTCTTTATAGTTCGGTAAAGCCGCTTCTACCTCTTTCCAGTAGGCAGGGGAATGGTTCTGATGGATCAAGTGGCAGAGTTCGTGGACGATCAGATAGTCCATGACGGGTACAGGCGCCATGATGATCTTCCAGTTGAAGCGGACAACACCGTTTCGGGAGCAGCTTCCCCAGCGGCACTTTTGATCCTTGATCTGAATGGATGCCGGCCACCTGACCAGTTGCAGGGTAAGACGGGGGAGTCTTTCGATTATCTTACTTTTCGCGCGTTTCTTGTACCAGGCGATCAATGCCTCCCTCACCGCATCTTTTTCCTCTCCACCTTTTAAATGTTCGCCAATCGTTACCTGGAGGCGGCCGTTTGTGAGACAACATGCATTAACTGTCCTGT
>DNUI01000175.1 GCA_003508565.1 Syntrophaceae bacterium | reverse complement strand
AGGTGTCTTCCCGCGGTTACGATTGCACCATTGTCTTTGATGATGAACGCGCCGTCGATTGCCGAAAACTCTTTTATTGTTTCCAATAAATCGGGATTAAGAATATTCCTTTCCTCTTCACTATATCCCAGGAAAGGATTGATGACCATCTGCCGGGAGAGCTGAAGCACCTTTTCATGATCCCCCAGAATGAAAATGGTTCCGACTTTTCTTCCTTCTCTTCCCTGAGCTGCGAGTTCGAGGATAATATTGAGTGCTTCACTGAATACTTCCGGATGTACCCCCTGTGTTATGTCTGTGATATTATGTGAGGTTAAGACCTCGAATTCTTTGCCGACATCGATCACCAAGATGCTGTCCACATATCCAAGTTTGGGAAGCCCGCTGACGCAGACGAGTTTGTCCCCCCTCTTGAAAAGACCTGTGGCGATACCTTTGGTGATGGCTATTTTTATCTGGCCGACCCGCGAAAGGTTAACGTCGGGAACATTGATGACGGTTCCTAATGTATTCAATTCTTCTGGCAGTTCTTCTTCGCCCTTGGTAACCAGGACAAGATTGAAACACGGTTTCTCATCTTTGGCAATAGGCAACTCAGACGCAGCGTCCGCATAGAGCATGAGAGCCTTTACCTTGAGCTCTTTCGCGATGCGACAGGCATGATCAAGGATAATCTTGTTCATTTCCTTCATGTATATTCTCCCGGTTGTCAGTTTTTCGGCCTTTTATATACTGATTGAAGCGAGACAGCTTCAATCAAACATGAAATTATACGGTTAAGTTAATAATAGATAAGGGGTATGTCAAGGTACGGTACAATGAATATCGTGACTTGATGTCTTCATGATAAAATACTCTTGACTATGGCATGATACTTAAATAGTATAGTAAATTCAAGCGGTAAAAGAAAGACGAAAAGTGGAGGAATCTTGGGTGGAGCTGCCGTCAATCACCAGTACTCTTGACATTTATATATCGGAGATTAATCGATTCCCCGTGCTGAGCGCTGAGGAAGAATTCAAATTGGCCGTCAGGTTTAAGAAGTATAACGATGTGGAGGCAGCCGAGAAGCTGGTTGTCTCGAATCTTAGATTTGTGGTCAAAATTGCCCATGAGTATAGGAATTACGGGGTGAAGCTTTCAGATCTGATACAGGAGGGGAATATCGGCCTCATGCATGCTGTCAAAAAGTTTGATCCGTATAAGGGCTACAGAATAATATCCTATGCCGTGTGGTGGATCAGGGCATATATACAGAATTACATCATCAAGACATGGAGTCTTGTAAAAATCGGGACTACCCAGGCGCAAAGAAAACTTTTTTTCAAGCTGAGTCAGGCAAAGAAGAGACTCGAAACCCTTTCGCAGAAAAACCCTGAATTCGGGGAAATAGCGGAATCATTAGGTGTTAAAGAACATGAGATTGAGGAAATGGACCTAAGGCTCAGTCATCGAGATCTTTCGCTTGATGCGTACATCAGTGATGAGGGTGAGACATCGCATATCGACTATCTCACTTACAAGGGCGAGGATCAGGAAATGGCTCTTATTAAAAAAGAAGAAATGGATCTGGTGAAAAGGAACATTGCGGGTGCCTTGACTAATCTCAATGAACGGGAAAGCTATATCGTCAAACATCGCATTATGACGGACAATCCCATAACTCTTCAGGAAATTGGAAGTAAATACAACATTACAAGAGAAAGGGCAAGACAGATCGAGAAGCAGGCACTCAAAAAACTGAGACTGGCTATCCCCTATTTCACAAAAGAGAAGGCATTGATAGAGGCTTGACTTTGATGCAACTACCCGTCCATATCAATCCCTCGGGCCAGGTTTTCAAAACGCGCGAATTTATCCTGAAAAGCCAGTTTAACCATACCGGTTGGGCCGTTTCTCTGTTTGCCGACAATAATCTCGGCCATGCCTTTCTCGGGATTTTCTTCTGACTTGTCGTAGACATCATCCCTGTATATGAATGCTATGAGATCTGCATCCTGTTCAATCGCCCCGGAATCCCTCAAATCTGCCATTTGAGGACGTTTGTTGGTCCTGTCCTCCACCTTCCGGTTCAACTGGGAAAGTGCTATTACAGGAACATTTAGTTCCTTTGCGAGTGTTTTCAGGGAGCGGCTGATTTCCGATATTTCCTGTTCTCTCGAGTCCTTACGACCGCCGCTTCTCATGAGTTGCAGATAATCAAGGATAATCAAGCCGAGGTCCACCTCGGATTTTAATCGTCGTGCCTTCGCCTTCATCTCTAGTGCGCTGATTGCCGGGGTATCGTCGATAAATATCAATGCTTCGGAAAGTCTTCCGGCTGCAGTGATCAATTTCGGCCAATCAGCTTCTCCCAGAAAGCCCCTGCGAATCCTCTGGGAATCTACCCTTGCTTCTGAGGAAAGCATACGCAGGGCGAGTTGTTCTTTAGACATTTCAAGTGAAAATATTGCCACTGGAATCCCCGCTTCAAGCGCTGCATATTGGGCTATATTCAGGGCAAATGCTGTTTTCCCCATACTTGGCCGGCCTGCGATTATTATTAAATCGGACTTTTGCAGGCCGGAAGTGATGTCGTCAATCTTTTCAAACCCTGTGGGAACACCCGTAACAAGTTCTTTTCTCTCGTACAGTTTTTCAATGGTTCTGACGCTATCTTTGATCAAATCTTTGAAAGGACTGAACGCCGGCCGTATCTTATTTTCGGATATTTCAAATATGGCGTGTTCCGCCTCATCCAGGACAGTATCGATATCAGTTGATGAGGTATAGCTCTTGTGCAAAATTTCAGTGGCTGTACCGATAAGCTTGCGAAGAATGGACTTTTCCTTCACGATTTTTGCGTAATGCGATATATTCGCGGCTGACGGTACGCTGTCGGAAAGAGAAGACAGGTAAGATACCCCGCCGGCTTGATCGAGTTGGGTCTTGTTTTTTAAGATATTGCTGAGCGTGATAAGGTCACACGGTTCACTTCTATCATAAAGTTCGATAATAGCGGCGAATATTTTACGGTGAGCTTCACTGTAAAAGTCATCGACGTTGAGGATTTCCAGAGCGCTGTTGAGGGCCTGGTTATCGAGCATGATTCCCCCTATCACGGACTGCTCAGCCTCGAGATTCTGGGGAGGAACTTTATGTAATGAAATATCCATGTTTTTCATGTAGTATTTTAAGATTCACCAACAACTGTTATTGTTATCTCAGTTGTAATACCAGGCTGAAATTTAATCTTGACGGGAAATTCGCCGAGAGATTTAATTGGTTCTTCAAGAATTATCATTTTTCTGTCAATCTCCATTCCCTGTTCAATGAGCGATTGCTCAATGTCTTTCGTAGTGACGGAACCAAATAACTTGTCCTGTTCTCCGACACGTCTGGAAATAGTGCAGGTCACTCCTTTCATTTTCTCAACCATAGCTTCGGCTTTTTTCCGTTCAGTCTCGTTTTTCTGCATGATGCGGTTTTTTTCGTGTTCCAACGCCTTCATGGAGCGACTGCTTGCTTCTACTGCAAGCCCCTTGGGGATCAAATAGTTCCTTGCATAGCCGTCGGCAACTTTAATCATTTCTCCTGCTTTTCCAAGAGAATCAACATTTTCTTTCAATATAATCTTCATACACACTCCTTATAGAAATCTGGTTTTAATAATTGTTTTTATATATTCGCGTTCGGTATCGGTTTAACAAATTTTCGGAAGTCAATCCATAAATCAACAATGCCGGCGGCAATTACGACCAGGATGATATATTGTTGAGCAAAGATAAAAAAATAACATGGGATCCTGAAAAGTCTGTGAACGTTTTTTGTTCTGAATATAAAACTTATAATGGAAAGACCATGGAGCAGATAGATAAACAAGCATACGATCAGGATATTAAGTCCAAGAAACTTTGTCCATTCAATGGGGATTATGAGCATCACTCCACCGGCTATGAGAAGCCATATGAGCCTCTCCGGTGCCTTCCAACATGAAAGATTACCAAAATCAGGATATGCAATCCCGTTTTTGAGAAAAATCTCCCTTGCGGCCAGTGTATTTATCCACACTGTAAATGA
>DNUI01000185.1:13877-14384 GCA_003508565.1 Syntrophaceae bacterium | reverse complement strand
CCTTCTAAAGCATGCCTTTCCAATGCAATGAACGTGGGTCACCCCAGCAACCTTGCCCGGTTCTTTGATTTATATTCGGGAACGGTAGATCGCAGCGGCACTGTTCACAAATACCCCGATAGAGAAGAAATGCGGCGATTCATATTCTCCGTGAGCATTTCTGATGAGGAGACAAAGAAAACAATCAAAAGGGTTTATGATACGTATCAAGTCATCCTGGAACCACACGGGGCCGTAGGCTGGAGGGGGCTCGAATTCTATCTCGAACAGTTCGGCGATTTCCCCTTATGTGTATCCCTTGAGACGGCTCACCCCGCCAAATTTCCTGATAAAATTAAAGAGCTCCTTAACATCACCCCCGACCTTCCGCAGAGCATGAAGGACATTGATCAGAGGAGGGGAGAGCCCTTTGAGCTTTCCGGAAGCTACAAAGAGTTTAGCGCATATTTACGCACCAACCTCACGATGAGGTCATAACAAGGATATTTTTCTCAATCAGCGTGGCCT
>DNUI01000185.1:0-13808 GCA_003508565.1 Syntrophaceae bacterium | reverse complement strand
TCTTCTGTGTGCCTTTCGTCCTCGTCGAGGAGGGAAAGAATACTTCGGCTTATTGAATATCGAACGCGACATGCGTCCTTCCCGTTATATTGACTTTTATGGTCGCCTCGGATTGCCTGCTGTTCTTTAGTTTAATATTCCCGGGTGCTGTAGTACCTCGCGTATAAAAATTAATGGTATGCCCTTTACCAAAACTGGCGTTCACCAACTCGATATCCGGTCCGAATTCTGATAGATGTTTGGTGACAGCGGCAGGCGTGCCAGGTTGGATGGTATAGCTTCCATTCGCGACATCAAAAGCAATTTGATATTTTGTATTCTCTGAAATCGCTTTTCCCTTGCATAGAAAGAAATCAGAAGCAATAGCCCTTGCCGCGGATTTGAGATTTCTGTTCAATGTGAACGTATATAAATTTAATCCCGCAATGGCACTTATGATTGCCACAAGGGCAATAGCGATGACCAGCTCAACAAGTGTAAATCCCTTTTTAAATTTCATTATAGCCTCCCATCAGTGTAATGTAATATGTCATTCGCGGTGCGGTGAGCACCAACGGAAAGACCGTATTTGTTGCATGGATTGGCCTATTCGATTTTCAAAAAATTGATTGTATGCGTGGTCAAGTACAATTTATGATGTGCGGATTATATAAAATATGAATATGAAAAAAGGCAATATGAAAAAACCATGAGGGAAATACTAGAAAATACTCGTAGAATACAATGAAAAAGCTGCAACATCCGTAAGAGATTGTATAGCCTACCTCACCATAACCAGTTTCTGTTCCTCCTTGGGAACGTACCACTTGATAAAATTGTGTCCAATCCCGAGGGGCGCCGGTTCTACACCACGAAACCGTGCATGGATTATAGGCAAGGCATCGGGAACGTACAGAAACAGATAGGGTTGTTCTTCCGCTAATATCTCCTGGATCCTGTCGTAATATTTTTTTCTTTCCTTCTGGTTGAAGGTACTCCTCCCCCTCTCAATCAGCGTATCAACTTCTTCATTTTTATAGGATATGAAGTTTAGTTCCTGAGGTCCCATTTTGCTCGAATGCCATACGTCATAGATATCGGGATCAAGAGGTACGGTCCATCCCAGGATTGTTGCGTCAAAACGCCTTTTATTGATAAAGTCGTTCACAAACGCGGCCCATTCCAGAATTCTGATTTTTACCTTGATGCCTATCTCACCCAGACGTCGCTGGATGATCTCTGCGCATTTTGCCCTGATCTCGTTTCCCTGGTTTGTGATAATCTCAAACACAAAGGGTTGACCATCTTTGTCCATTATACCGTCACCATCGTTATCTTTCCACCCCGCATCTGCCAAAAGTTCCTTCGCTTTTTGGGGATCGTAAGGGTATACCTTTACATGGGGGTTGTTGACCCAGGTGCCCGGCTTGAAAGGTCCCGTGGCTTCCTTGCCCAATCCCAGCAAGACTCCCCGGATAATCTCATCCTTATTGATTCCGTATGCGATTGCCTGTCGAACCCTCTTATCAGCAAACAACGGATTCTTGAGATTGTACCCCATATACGTATAGGAAAACGAAAGATACCGGTACTTGTTGAAGTTCTTTCGAAAGAGATTATTTTCTGTCTGTCTTGTGTATTGAAGTGGGGTCAGATTCTTACGGTCAATGCCGTTAGCGCGCAATTCCAGAAACATCGTGGCATCATCGGGAATGATGCGCATGATGTAACCATCAATATACGGCCGGCTCTCAAAATAATCCGGGTTGGAGATGAGTACGATCTTCTGCCCCGGCACCCACTCTTTGAATATATAAGGTCCCGTGCCGACGGGATGGCGCGCCAAGGGTGACGTGGTGATATCTTTCCCCTCCAGGAGATGCTTCGGCAGAACGGAGCTCCCCCAGCTCATGAGCGCAGGCGCGAAAGGCTTGTCATAGGTGACACGGAAGGTATAGTCATCCAGAACTTCCGCTTTCTTCACTTTGAGAAAATCACCCGCGTAGGCAGTAGGTGTTTTGGGATCGATGGTGACTCGATACGTAAACAGAACATCGTGTGCTGTAAAAGTATGGCCGTCATGCCATGTGACGCCTTTCCTGAGGTGGAAAGTAATCACCAGCCCGTCTCTGGAAATTTTCCACGATTCGGCCAGGTCTCCTACAATATTGATGTCTTTGTCATACTTGACGAGACCATTAAACACAAGAGACGAAATGCCATGGGAGGTACTGTCCGAAGAGAGTAAGGGAATCAGATTACTGGCGTCACCGATGGAGCCCTCCACAATAATGTCCCCGTAGGCAGGCCCGGAATCGGAGAGGTTTCTCTCCGTACTTCTCTGTTTTTTTTCGCTGCAGCCGGAAAGCGTAATAGCAACGGCGATGAATGTTACGAAAATGATATAGTTAATAATTCTCATGACAGGTTACTTACAAGATACACAATGCCTTTTCAACGAAATTCTCAATTCATTTGCTCTTGACACACCCTGCCGATTTCCTACACTTTTAATCCGCCTTTTATTCACATCGTTTATCGCGAACCACAGCGGGAGATTTTTACCATACAGAAGTCCTTGCAATCGAGTTATAGCCTTGCGGGCACTATGAAGCAAATACAACAGTGCTTCAAATATTATACGGGAAATCCTCATGAAAACCTTCTCTAACTTTTTCAGACATGCCCCGAAGAGGCAACAATCAGAGTTTCTTTACCCGTAGCATATTAGTAGAACCGGCTTTAAGCAGCGGATGGCCGGCAACGATCACCACAAGCCCTCCCTGAGAGACCTCGCCCGTTTCCATCGCTGCCCCCTCAATCATGTCGTCCGTGCTCAGGGGTGCGTTTAACAAACGGGGGCGACAACCCCAGAAGAGGGCTAACCTCCGCACCGTCTTAATGTCAGCAGACAGGGCAATTATGGGGTGTTTGGGCCGGAAACGCGATATGCGCATCGCTGTCAATCCTGTTGTGGTATAGGTAACAATAGCCTGTGCGTCAAGATGATCCGCCAGGATGCAGGAGGCATTGGCGATGGATTCGGCAATGCCTTTTTGAGGAATCACATTCAGGTATGCTTCATAAGAGAAACCTGCTTCCGCATTCATGGCCAGACGGTGCATGATGTCCACAGCCTCTACAGGATACTCACCGGAAGCTGTCTCTTCAGAGAGCATCACCGCATCTGTACCATCCAGAACGGCATTCACTACGTCAGCCGCTTCGGCACGGGTTGGTCGAGGCGAATTTACCATGGAACGGAGCATCTGGGTCGCTGTAATGACCGGTTTGCCCGCTGCGTTCGCCTTCTGGATAAGCCTTTTCTGGATAAGCGGTACCTCTTCCAACGGTATTTCCACACCCAAATCCCCCCGTGCCACCATGATGCCATCTGAGATATCCACGATGGCTTCCAAATTCTCAAGAGCCTCATGCTTTTCTATCTTGGCAATTACGGGGGTATCCTTTCCTTGTCTCCGTATAATATCTTTGACCGCTCTGATATCATTTGCTGTTTTTACAAATGACAACGCGACATAATCAACATCATGTTGTAAGCCAAAGAGAAGATCCTTACGGTCTTTCACCGTAAGGGAAGGAGCCTTAATGGTCCCTGTCGGCAGGTTAAGCCCCTTGTGGGAAGTGAGTATGCCCCCGGTAATGACCCGGCATGTAATTTCTGTGGCGCTTGTCTCCACTACTACCAGTTCCATTAAGCCATCCGCAAGGAGAAGCCTGTCGCCCTTCCGGACATCCTTAGGAAGATCCGGGTAGGAGACAGAAACCATTTCCCTGCTGCCCCTAATATCACGAGCAGTAAGAATAAAGTTCTGCCCGGCTTTTAGAAGCACACCGGGGTCGGGAATAAAACCTACTCTTATCTTCGGCCCCGCGAGATCCTGGAGGATCGCTACGGGTGTGTTTAATTTTTCAGAGAGAGCCCGGATCATTGTTATTTTCTCTGCATGATCCTTGTGTTCCCCGTGGGAAAAATTCAACCGGGCCACGTTCATGCCGCTTTCTATCATCGCTTCGATGATTTCTTCCCTGGCGCTCGCGGGCCCTATGGTACATACTATTTTAGTTTTTTGCATAATTCCCATCCTCACACAAAGGAGTTTCTCACATTGAACGCGAATCTTATCACAGAGGCTATCCCAATAAAAGCGATTTGCTGTTTATCATCATGAAATACACGGCACACGATAAAGACTTGTTGTAACTATTGTGTCGATATTGTAATATACGTCGCATACTAAGATATAAAAGGTAATTACATGATAAGTATTTCAAAATTGTACTGTGGCGGAGCGGAAACCATGGATCACCTCCGCTATGGGAGCGATACGCATAAACGGCCTGTAGTAGTCTGGAATATGACCAGAAGGTGCAACCTTAAATGTATCCACTGTTACTCCAATTCACGTAACATGATCTACGAAAACGAATTAACCACAGATGAGGGAAAAACACTGATCTCTGATCTTGCTGCATTCAGATCCCCTGTGATTCTTTTTTCAGGTGGTGAACCCCTGATGCGAGAAGACCTTTCCGAACTTGTAGGGTACGCCGTGGATCAGGGTATGAGGGCCGTCATATCAACCAATGGAACATTGCTGACAAAAAAAACAGTGAACATATTAAAAAAAATCGGGATTTCCTACATCGGCGTAAGTCTTGACGGGATGGAAAATACGCACGACCGGTTCCGGGGCGTGAAGGGCGCCTTTGACATGACAGTAAAAGGAATTAAAACCTGCCTTGAGGCAGGAATTAAAGTAGGCGTTCGTCTCACTATGAACAAAAATAATTTTCTCGATATCCCTGCTATTTTTAACCTTATTGAAAAGGAAGATATTCCTCGTGTATGTTTTTATCATCTGGTCTACTCAGGACGCGGGTCTAAACTGATTGACGAAGACCTGTCTCATGGAGAAACGCGAAAAGTCGTTGACATTATCATGGATAGGACTCGCGATCTTTTCGATCGGGGGAAGCCAAAAGAGATCCTCACCGTGGATAACCATGCTGATGGGCCTTATGTGTTCATGCGTATGCAGAAGGAAGACCCTGTGAGGGCAAAGGAGGTTATGTCGCTCCTTCTGGTCAATGAGGGTAACAGTTCCGGCAACGGTATAGGCTGTATCAGCTGGGATGGCGAAGTTCACGCCGACCAGTTCTGGAGAGGCATATCATTCGGCAATGTAAGAGAGCGTCCTTTCAGCGAGATATGGACAGACACATCCAATGAACTGATGGCAAGGATGAAAGGCAAAAAGAGACATGTGAAAGGAAGATGTTCTACCTGCCGCTGGCTCGATGTGTGTGGTGGAAATTTCCGCGCCAGAGCGGAAGCGGTGACGGGGGATATTTGGGCTCCTGACCCGGCATGTTATCTGACGGAAGAGGAAATTGCAAAGTGAAAACCTTGTGCAGAAACAGGTAACGAAAGAAATCTTATCAAGCAGATTCAAGGAGACACAGGAAGAACTCAGGCAGGCGAAAGGGGAAATCGCCAGATTGAAAAAGCGAATATGATATGAGTTACGTAAGTGCCATTTCACTTGACAAAAAATGATTACGGTTGATACTTAATTTCAGCCATAATTCAAAATTCAATCTAAAGCAGGCTTTTTTCAATGGATCAAAAAATGAGCGCCAAGGACTGGTTTATGAAAGGGTGTCGCGATGACCTCCTTGATCCCAAATCCGAAGAAGCAATAGAAGCATACAAAAAAAGTGTTGTCCTTGACCCAACATTTACCGCCGCATATGTGAACCTGGGCTTCATTTATCTCCAGAGGGAAGATTATGAATGGGCGCTGATATGTTTAAAAAGGGCGACCGAACTGGAGCCAAAAAATCCGGAGGCATATAACAACCTCGGCTATGTCTATGAAAAGATGGGTAGACTGGGAAGCGCGCGGCAAATGTATGAAAAAGCATTAACCCTTAATTCGAGCAATATTGAAGCTATATATAACATAGGACATATCTCCGAACTGGAAGGTGACTATCACGGCGCCCTGCGACACTACAAAAGAGCTATCGAAGCAGACCCTCACGCTGTATCACCACGTTTCTTGTTGGCCCATCTATACGATCGGTACGACATGTTTGATGAAGCGATTCAGGAATATCAAGGTGTCCTGGAAAAAAAGCAAAACCATGTAAAAGCCCTCTTTAATCTGGGAAACCTTTACGTACAGTTAGGCGATTATAAGAAGGCCACGGAATTCTTCGAATGTATAATCGCATCCGATCCTGATAACGCAGACGCATGGAATAACATAGGCTCCATTTACGAAATCACGGAACAGGATGAAGCAGCCATCACAGCCTACGAGAGATCTTTGGCGTCAAACCCATTTCAAGAAGAAGCGAACGTAAATCTTGCTCACATTCAGTTTAAGAAGTATCGTGCAAACCCGGATAGTAAAAAAATGGAGGAAATTATTCTCAGGCTTCACTTTGTCCTTTCCATAAATCCGCAAAAGAAAAGAGCAAAAAACCTGCTGGAGGAACTTACAAAAGACGGTTCCTGAAAAAATCTCATCTCAGTTTATCTAGTACAAATTCCCGTATATCATTCCACACAGAAATTGGATCATCCAGGGAAGCAGCCACCAGTTCCGGGTATTTCTTCAGAACCTGTGCTGCCATGGATCCTGCCACCTTAAGCCGATGCTCATGACTGGAGGACCGCGACTTTTCAATGACGTGATAAGGAATATTTATTGTAACCTTTACATCAAGCATTTCGAATTCTTCTATGATTTCTTTCTTGCCTGCAGGCTCTTCAGGAAGCCCCGGCACTTCCATAGCCACAGCTGCTTCTTTCAGAGGTTTTGGCGTTTCTGTAACTGACGCTTCCTCAGCATCCGGCTCCGGTGTTTCCATACCTTTGGAAATTTGTTGCTCAACTTCCGTGCTACCCTTCGGTTCCGGCTCGCCTGGTTCATAGATTTCCGAGTGACGTCGTCGATCCATAAAAGGTTCTACCGACAGGTTTGAAGTATCGACATAATAAGCTGCTCTTTCATCATGAGAGAGCTCTTCCGGCGCTTTCCTCTCGGATCTTCTTCTCGGTCTCCTCATCTGGACTGCGGGTCCGGCAAGGTGAAGGAAGCGCTCACCAATCTGACGAACGACTTCTCCGGAAATGAGAGAAAACTGATTGGTCTCACCTGCCTTCAAGGACAATTTACAGATTTTATTAATAAGACGCGGTACACCGTTATCAGAATATTCCCACAAAAAGCCATATGCATCGTCGGCAAAAATAGTCCGCGATCCCCCTGCAAGACTGAGCCGTGTTTCCACATATGCCCTGATCAAATCCTTAGTTTCTATTTTATCAATCCTGCAAAATGTACCGATCCTTTGTAACAGGTTCGCCCGCTTGGGATGCTCCAATCTCCTGGCCAGTTCAAGCTGGCCCGCGAGGACTATGGTGAATAGATTGCTTTGAGCGTCCTGCATATTGGTAAGCAATCTTAAACTTTCTAAATTAGCAGGGGACATTGCATTCGCCTCATCAACAAAAATCAATATCTTTTTCCCCGAATCTATCGTCTCAAATAATATTTTGTTAAATATTTCCAGCAGATTATTTTTTCTTCGTTCTTCACACTGCGTTCCGGTAAGCTGACCGATTATTTCTCTTAAAAGCTCAATAAAAGACATATCGGGATTCGCAACCATGGCGATTTTGTATTTATCATGATCCAGAGAATCAATTATGATTCGTAGCGACAAGGTTTTACCCAGGCCCACATCACCTACAATAACGGCAACGCATTCATTCCCTTCTTCGATCGCAAAAAGAGTTTCCGCTATGGCATTCTCCATCGAAGTATGACATTCCGCATACATCGTGGGATCAGGTACATTATCAAAAGGCGGTTTCTTGAGGCCCCAGTAATCATAATACATAATTCTCTAACCTCCTCAATGGTAGAGCAAAATCCATCGATACTTTGAAAATAGTATGCGCAAGAACGTTTGAAAATCCTTCACCCCTGGGGGCAATAATCAAGGATATTCTGCAATAAGAGACGCATCGGTATGAATATCTTATATTTTAGGGATCTTCTCCTATTGTGTTACAAAAAGGAAAATCTCTTTGAAATCCCATACTCCATACTTCCAATTAAGTGCGTGTAATCTTAATAGACGGTCTTAGATAAATCAATACAAAAATGGGAACATTGAAGAGGGAACTCACGCCACGACATACTGGTCACTGTTTACGTGTAACAAAAAACGGGGCATGATTGGAGGTAAACAGCAGCGGGATTTTCCTCAATATCGCGGCAACGGCAGGATGTCTCTTGAATTCCTTATTCAGAAATTGCCTTACGGCATTCCTGTTCCAGCCCCGGGGATGAAAGAAACTCCTGTAAAGAGACAGGTCTCCTTCATAAAAATCACCGGTGTCAAGTTCCTTGGCCTCGGGACCATGCGCCGGAAGATTGAAGATAGCGAGATTCAGATACTCTATCTGATCGCTGTGCTTAATTGTGAAATTGAGGGTTTTACGTGCTTCATGAATTGTTTCCGACGGAGTTCCAAATAGCAGGTAGACATAGGTCGCGATTCCTGCCTTTTTTAATGTTTTTAGAACCGCAGAAGACATTTCCAGATCGAATCCTTTTCGCATACTATCGAGAACATTTTGATCACCTGATTCCACGCCGATCTGTAGCATGACACACCCAGATCTTCTTAAGGCCAGGCAAAAATCCAGATCCGTCAGATGCGAAGATATTCTGGCGAATCCATACCAGGGAGCACCGAAAGATGTTTCCGCAATGCTTTTCAGAAGCACTGGACTAAGGGCATTATCCAGGAAATGTATAAGGACAGGTTTTGCTGTTTCTGTCAGTGTATGCAGGTCTGAAATTACCCTTTCGGTGGGTACCTGACGATACGGATTTCCTTCCGCTCTTTCCGGACAAAACGCACATTTGCTCCAGTAACATCCACTCGATGCGCTATAAGGCAGTATGGGACCGGGAGACAGATACCCTTTCATGGGAAATACGGTATAATCAGGCATGGCATGCCCTTCCCGATAAGCCATACCGAACATGGTAAGGACATGTCTCTCCCCCGGACCGGCAATCAGTTCATCGACGAGTCCCTTGAATGGGTTCGACCATCCTGGTTGCCGTACCCATGATGTCACCAAACCACCGCCTAAAATTACCCTGATGCCGGGGTACACCTGTCTCAGAAAACCGATCATCGCAAACGTACATAACGCCTGACTCAGATAATTTAATGAAAACCCGATAACAGCAGGCTCTTCCAGCTCTATAACGGCCGCAATCTTTTCTCTGAAATACGGATAGAAGGGATTGCGTTCAGGTGCTTCCGAAGCATGTATCAAATCCGCGCTTCGCACCGGTGACAGATTTCGATCAAGATAGTTAGACAAATTCAGACGTGCGTCACGATAATAGTCTGACACCTCCAGTACTCGGTTGACGTCCATTACTGCCCGCCTATAGCGATCAATATTGGTATAGGCCCTGCTGGAGGTTAACGCAGAAATGTTGATTTCCAAATCTCGGCAGGCACGTCTCGTCCAGGTATCCATCAAAGGTTCAACACTGTTTTTTGTGAGAGTTTCCGGGATATCTCTGGGTGAAAGGTCGGTTAACTTCCTGTTCTGCCTGAGAAGACTCGCAATACCTTCGACATTGGCATCAATGACCCTGCAGGGAAGATTGTGGTAATTCATGACACCTGCAAGTTTCGCCAATCCCGCGGGAGGTTCACAGGGTTTGACAACCGGTGGGTGGATAAGAAGCATTATATAATGAAACCGCACGTCCTTTTCTGATGTCTCTCTGCTAAATCACACATCAATACAATTCCAACCTCTCTCCTTTGCCCGGCTCAGTGCCCTATATACCGTGTCAAATCTATAAACAATATGTAGTGGTATGTCAATAAGTCGCTTTCGCCATTTTACGTTCAGACATCAAGGGGAAACATCTTTTCTTTACCGATCTTAAATTCTGGAATCCTTTACTCCTCGAACCCTCGCGGCACAAAAGATCCAACTGAAGTCTTCGCCTGAAGGTGAGGAGTTTTCCTAATACCCGAGAGACACATTAAAAAACCGTCACTCATCTTCTCTCTTCAGGAAGATGAAGTGACGGTTCTCGCAGTCTCGCCGCAATAATTATTCAACGTTCACGGGTATCTTCTTCCCTTTCATTTTTGCTTCCTCTGTTTTCGGCAGTGTGACAACCAGAACACCATTTTTAAACGTCGCGTTGACTTTTTTCGTATCAATGGCCGCCGCCAGAGGGATCACGCGATGAAAAGATCCGTATGTCCGTTCCACATGGTAATAGTTTTCTCTTTTTTCTTCTTTATCCTCCTTTTTTTCCCCTTTTAATGTGAGGGCATCATCCGTAAGGAGTACCTCGACATCCTTCTCATCCATACCCGGAAGTTCAGCTTTCACAGTGATCGCCTTATCATCTTCCTTTACATCAAGGGAAGGCGAGAAAGTCCCAAGGCGTTCCCTCATGGCGCTAAAAGGCGCAACATCAAAACCCCGGGAAAAATCATCAAACAACCGATTCATCTCTTTCTGAACGATAGAGAGAGGATGCTCCTCTTCATATCTTCCTGGAACATCTGTCCTCCTCCGGCGTGAGGGTAATAAATCTTTGAAAGGCATACTCCATACCTCCTTTTCTTAATTTATCCCGTCTTTATGGTAATTTTCTTTGCCTTTACCGGCTCAACTTTGTGAAGTGTGACACGTAACACCCCCTGTTTCACCGACGCTTCAATCTTATTTCGGTCAACTTCATCTGAAATCGTAAATGAACGTTCATAATCTCCTGTATCATATTCAGAATACGTTATGCTGTGATTTTTGTATGCCTCCGGTTCAACCGTCCCCGCAATGGTAAGAACATTCTTTTCAAGGGTAATGTCAACGGACTTCTCATCAACACCGGGCATATCTGCAACCAGCATGATGGCATCCTTCGCTTCATATATGTCTACTTTCGGCACATAGACTCTCCTGCTTCTGGTCCGTTCCGTCTCGATTGAACTCTGGGCCTCTATCTTTTGCAGTTCCTTTTTATCGTCTGCCATAACTATCAACCTCCTTCCTTACTCAGACTTTATGCTGATCTTCTTTGGCTTCGCCGCTTCCGACCGGGGAAGGGTAATTCGAAGGACACCTTTCTCATACTTCGCATCTACCTTAGCCGCATCGACCTGGAAGGGAATTTGCAGCGTTCTCATATAGTTGCCGTAATTTCTTTCCTGACGGTGATAGCTCTCACCCTCTTTCAGTTCATCCTTTTCGCGTGATCCGCTTAGCGTGATGGTATCAGCAACAACAGAAATGTCAATCTTACCCGGATCTATGCCCGGCAACTCGGCACTTACAATCGCATCGTCTTTGCCAAGCCAGATGTTGATTGCAGGAAATTCATGGCTTAACGGCTGGGTGAATCCAGAAAAGAGCCTGTTCATCTCTCTCTGCAGGTTCTGCATTTCTGATAGCTGATTCATCATCCTTCCAACTCTCCAAAATCCTGGTCCGAACATAATGCATACCTCCTTTTCCTTGTAGTGTGCTTTTCTTTTTCTCTAAATTTTATGATTTGTTATATGTGCACTCGTTCATACTTAAATGGACACAAGATCCACAAAGCTATATTATATCAGGCACTTCACTGACTTTAGGCATAATATATTCACAAAATTCAGGTTGTCAAGACCAGGAAAGATGGATCCGTTTACATGATGTGTAACGCCAGAAAGTTAAACGCGCGGATAGTTGGAGGTACTTTTGAAATCTCAATTCGCCGCATATAAGGAAGAATCGGCAGGTTTATTTATATATCTGAACCGAAAGAATTAATTTTTTGTAACACGTTGACCATTTCCCTGTGTATCTTACCGTTCGTAGCCAAAATATGGGGCGATGTAAGGGAAAAGGTGGTACCGTAGATATCCGTAACTATTCCACCTGCTTCATGGATTAAAAGCCACCCTGCAGCCGTATCCCATGGCATGAGTTTCAGCTCCCAGAATCCATCAAAACGGCCCATCGCGATATAAGCCATGTCAAGAGCTGCAGAACCGGCGCGCCGAATGGCCTGGGCCTTTTTAGCCATTCCGCTAAAATAATTAATATTGTTATTCTCATCATCCCTGATATCATAGGGGAAACCAGTCGCCAAGAGACTTCTTGTAAGGTCGGCAGTACTCGATACAGAAATCTTCCTGCCATTCAAGAAAGCTCCTTTGCCTCTTTCTGCCACAAACATCTCCTCCAGCATGGGGTTGTAGATGACACCAAGGAAGATTTCTCCCTTTCGTTCCACGGCAATAGATACACAAAATACGGGATAACCATGGGCATAATTTGTCGTCCCGTCGAGAGGATCGATTATCCATCGGAAGTCTGAGCCTTTGTATGTTCCTGTTGATTCCTCTGCGAGAATATCATGACTCGGGTATTTTTGGGAAATCTTGGACGTAATTATCTCTTCCGAGAGACGGTCTGCATCAGTGACAATATTTATGTCACCCTTGTATGCTATTACGTGCTTATTATTGAGTCTTTCCTTAAGAAATACCCCTGCTTCTCTTGCTATAGATATCATACATTCCCTAACATCATCCATACCCTACGCACTCCTCATAACATTCAAGATACCAGCACTGCGCTTATCATTCTTCTATCCAGTGATGTATATCAAGTATTTACTTATTTGGGAAGTTACATCTTTCTGTTGCGTGACTATAAAATTGGTGGTAATTATCCGGAAAATATCTTATAGAAAATAATATGCTAAGAAAATATTAGTATTCTTCAGTTTTTTACAAAATTGAGACATACAGGATGGTTGATACTATTAAAAATCAAAATAGTTCGGAAAATGATGATAAAGATTTAAATCCACCCGTAGTTAATTTTAAATCCGTCAGGGAATCCAAAGGGCTCACTTTAAAGGATATATACAGAAGTACGCGAATCAGTATAACCAATCTCGCAGCCATCGAAAACAGTGATTTTCATCTTCTTCCACCGCCGGTTTTCACTAAATCCTTCATAAAAATATACGCAAACACCTTAGGTGTTGAAAGCGCCTCAACACTTGCCCGCTATGAACAATACTTAGAAACACTGAACACTGCTTTCAAAGACGAGGAAATAAAAAAACCCCCTACACCCGCTCGGGTAAATTACCGAAGACTGGTGTGGGTTTCATTGATTCTTGTTGTCACCATCGCTACTGTTTTTTTGTTCTCTTCTTACAAATCGGAAATCGATATTTTGAAGGATAAAACTATCCAACCTGCCGATGATAATAAACGAGATATTAAAAGCAATATTCCCGATCCGACAGAGGCAGCTATGAAAGATCCAGAAAACACTGCCCAATCAACTACCGATACTCAGGCAGAACAACCAGCTAAGGACGCCGAACATACACCGGACATACAACAACAGCAGATTATCGCATCTCAGCAACTCGTGAGCACGCAAAGAGATGTAAAGGAACAATACCCCATCACGATGCAAGCCCGGGAGCTGACCTGGGTGAGAATCACATTAGATGATAAGCAACCACATGAAATACTGCTTCAACCAGGTGAAAAGATTGAGAAGTCAGCGACAGATTTCATAATTGATATTGGTAACGCCGGCGGCATTGACATTGTGTTTCAGGGAAAATCCTTGGGAATTCTGGGGAAGCAGGGAGAAGTTGTCCACTTAAAGCTACCATAAGATCATTACAACAGGTCTCATGCCAATGGGACACTCCTCG
>DNUI01000157.1 GCA_003508565.1 Syntrophaceae bacterium | reverse complement strand
CTCTTAACCCCTGTCCCCGACAACCAGTTGAATCTATTCAACTAACGTAGGGACAGTAGTGATATTGCTACATTGATAAAGAATCATAAATGTTTTTCATGATTTTTCATCATAGTTTTTATATCTATTCCTTATAGTGTCATGAGAAATTAAATTTTATACACTATTTGCCGTCATGGAAAGGGCGGGTAAAAAAGCCGACACCTTCTACTGACATGTCCGGCACATAATGGTTGCCTCGTTTCTCCCGGTTTCCCGTATTGATGCCAATGAACTATAGCACAATCTCATATATGAGGCTGTGATCACATGCATAAATTCTGGCTCTGTTTTTTTGCCATTTTCATG
Source organism: Syntrophaceae bacterium (assembly GCA_003508565.1). Taxonomy (GTDB): domain Bacteria; phylum Desulfobacterota; class Syntrophia; order Syntrophales; family UBA2185; genus UBA2185. The sequence goes on along the minus strand of DNUI01000157.1, from coordinate 3,337 downwards.
GCAGTGAACGCTATGGGTGTACTGCCCCGTTTTACGAGTTTTACCTGGGGACTGGATCATCTAAAAATTAAAAGGAAGGATATTGTTTTGTGAGATACCTGTGATACCCGGACCGGGAACTTTAAAAAAAGGAGGGAAAATAGATCATGGGAAATAGCGATTCCGGTATGCTGAAGAAATTCACCGCCTGGACATTCCAATCAGGGTATGATCCGAGGGATGCCGTCCTGGAACAGATTCGGCAAGACCTCGCGGGTAAGGTATCCATTTTGGAACTGCTGAAGCAATATATGGAAGAACTGGGGACAAGCCCGGATCATACGGCCGTACAGTTTGACAAGATGGCAAAGCTTTTCCAATCCGGCATGACAGCGAACGAGGTGGAAGGTCACTTCTATGGTATCGCCCTATGCTTAAGGACAGGCGACCAGGAAGAAAACCTTGCCTCAATTGGAAATATCCTACAAGTTTTATGGGGGGCCACCCTTCACGATAAAGATCCATGGGTAGGAAAAAGTTTTGCCCCTATAACGTCTAAAGACCTTGATGCCATTACACTCGGGGCATTCAGACCCGAAGGCAAGGTATTCCGTGGCATCAATCACTTTAATAAGATTGAATTCAAGGTCCTGAATGTCCTTTCGTTTCACGTTTTGAACCTGTGGATCGGGCTTAATCCAGCCCCGCAAGAGGAGCAAAAGAATTACGGTCATGAAAAAGATGGCGGTAATTTTATCGCAGCAAAAGGTCCTTCTGTCTGCCACGGAACGAACCGGGAGGTATTCCAGCTAAATTACCGCTGGAAGAATCTCGGCAATAGTGTACCTCTGTGCTGGCTTATTGATGAACTGGTGCAGATTGCCGAAGGGTTGTATTTAGGTCAACTCTTATTTTCCACAAAACATCTCCTCCGGGATTATGATCCGGCATGTCCTGTCCCGGATTACGACTATCAGCATTTTGGTTATTTTGTGCTTTTTGACAAGACATGGAATATGGAGGCCCGCAGGCTTTTCCCGTTTCTGGATATCCCGGAAACAGCTCCGGGCATGGTGGATACCCATGCTGTGGCTTCCTTCAACCTTCCGAAATTTTCAACGTTCACCTTTGAAGAGCCGACTCCGCGCATGTCTAATGATGCCACCCTCGCTTTGATCAGGTCGGATATGAAGGACAAACCGACCATAATGCATCTATTCAAAGAATATTCAGATACGCTGCACGGCGGCATGGACAATGACTCGCCTTATTTTCTGCGCCTTCAGGAGATATTTAATCGGGGAATAGGAATCAGGGATATGGAAGGGCATTACCGCGGCGCACTGGTGAGCTGGCATGCGGAAGGAATGTTAAAGTTTTTTGATTTGAACACGGTCAATCTGGCGTGGACCAACCTGGCCAGGAATTTCAGCACGTGGACGGGGAAGTCTATTGAAGAAATCACCAGGGAGCGCCTGGAAGAGATGACGGACGGATACGAAAAGGGGGAACTGCCCACACGCTGGGGGGCAAACACCCAGTCGATCCGAACGTTCAAAGAAAAGTTCGTCGGCAGGCTGATGAATATCGCTGATATATGGACTGAAAGCGTGCCTCCTGATGAAGCTCTGAGATTGGGTTACGACCTAAAGAATTTCTTTTTCATTGCCCACCAGGCAAAATCATTGAATGAGAATTGCCAGGGAAAGGATGTCTACCAGTTCAATTACCGCTGGCCGAAATTAAAAACCATCATTCCGGATTGTTACTGCATGGATGAAATTGTGAAAATAGCCTCGGGACTCTATCTCGGTCAACTCATGTATGCCACAGAGATTCTCATTCCATATGATCCAACGGCAGATCCGTCACTTTACAAATACGCCAACTTCGGGTATTTTCTCCTTATGGATGATGAGTGGCATCAGATACGCCTGAATATCGGTTTTGATCTGACAAACGTGTAGAAAACATCACAAGGAGTAAATCATGGGAACAGTAACTTTGAATGATTTGCGATTACAAGATATTTCGCTGGACAGCATGCCGCGCCTGAAACTGCTGCGCGATGCATGTGTGCAGGCAAAGTCCGAGGTATGCATTGAGCGGGCCCGATATGTAACCAGATATTTAAGGGACATGTCCTCTGATGAAGAACCGATGGAGACCCGGTATGCGAAAGCGGTGAACTATTTCCTTTCGAACAAAGAGCCTTTCTTCTTCGACGATAATCTGCTCGCCGGCACAACCACCTCGAAATACTTCGGCGCCCCCGTATACCCGGAGTTCACGGGACTGCCCATATGGCCGGAACTCGACACGATAAGTGATAGAGAAAAGAATCCCCAGAGACTTTCAGAGAGTGACCGGGATGAGTTGAACCTTGATATCTTTCCCTACTGGATGGAGCGCAACATCCTGGAATACACAAGGAAGAAATACCGAAATCCACAATGCATGAGACTTTTCGAGCGCATTATTTTTTTCATTGCCGGCAAGGCAGGCTGCATTTCCCATACAGTCCCCTGTTACAAAATAATCCTGGAAAAGGGCCTGGACGGAATTATTGCCGAGGCCTCAGGGCATAAGACACGGCTAAAAAACGCCGGCACACTTACTGCTGAAACAACACAACAACTCGCATTTTATGAAGCTGTCATAATCGCCATGGAGGGGATAAAAAACTACGCGCGAAAACTCAGTGAGAAGGCTGCCGCATTGGCGCCAGGAGAGACCGATGCTTTCCGGCGGAACAATTATTTCAAGATGTCGGAAGTATTAGCGAGGGTCCCGGCACAACCCGCCAGGACATTCCGTGAAGCCGTCAATTCACTATGGATTGGGCAGGTGGCAATCCACGCGGAGAATATCAACATGGCCATGAGCCCGGGAAGGCTCGACCAGATACTGTATCCTTATTACAAAAACGACATCGAAAACGGCACGTTGACAATAGAAGAAGCAGCCGAACTTGTCGGGTGCCTGTGGCTGAAGCTCAATGATAATACCAATCTGGTTCCCGAAACCGCGGAAGAACTCTGGGGTGGCGCAGGAACCGTGCCCGCCGTGACAGTCGGCGGAGTTGATGAAAGCGGCGAAGATGCCGTGAATGACCTGACATATATCATGCTCCGGGTCACAGAACTTTTAAGAACACGGGATCCGAATATGAATGCCCGTTATCACTACGAGAAAAACACCCGGGAGTATCGTGACCGCGTAGCGGAGGTGATTGCAACGACAAAGGCCGTCCCGGCGTTTCATAACGATGTCGTCGATATCAAGACTCTCGAAAACCAGGGGACAAAAACGGAGCACGCACGGGATTACGCAATAATCGGATGCGTGGAGCTGGCAA
>DNUI01000041.1 GCA_003508565.1 Syntrophaceae bacterium | reverse complement strand
TGCGCCCCCCCACGTTACACCGAGGCTTCTGGTGAATTCATCCGAGGCCTCTACAATTTTTGCCTCTATGGATATCTGCCGCAGTTTTCCTTTTTCTTCCAGGCGGTCCTGTTCCGCTTTTTTGGCAAGGGCCTCTGCCTTCATACGATCTTCTTCGCCTGCTCTCCGGTCAGCTTCGTCTTTTTTCATTCTTTCGTAGGTGACAACACTGATCACATCACCCATCTGCTTTTTGGCAAGACCCTGGACGTCTAAAATGGTATCAAGGGCCTGATCCCAGGGGACCTTATGCATGTGAACTGTCATGGATCCCTTGACATCCTCTCCGGCAACAATTGTAACTTCCCCTGCCTCGGCAAGTAATCTCAAGACGGCCTTTATTGGCGCATCCTGAAAATCAAGAGATATTTTTCGCCCCATATACTTGGGAGCTTCTTTGCCTCCGTCGACCCTCGCCCACGAGGGTTTCGCTTCCTTTTTCGGTGAATCCTCTTTCGCAGTATCGAATTCTTTTTGTTCCTGCGCAATCAGCTTAGCCTCAAGAGCGCTGATATTAAAATCAATAAGGACATTCTGACCTGCCTGCCCCACACTGTATGGGACCCGCTCTTTAAGAGCTATTGTGATGAAGGCCCATTGTTGTCCTTCGATTGTCTTCTGGGCCGGGAGGACATTGATTACATTGGAAAGCTTCCCTCCCCCTAATGTACTTCTTAGCTCCTGCGGCACAAATACATTTGCCATTTTTACCAGCACGGCATTGCCGGCCAGGACTTCTACAGTGGCGCCGGTTTGTTTCGATATATGAAAGGTAAGACGCTCTTTTCCTTTTATCTTTTCAAAGGTTATATCCAGAAGATGTCCGGTATCTGGCGTTGCGCTCCTTGCGTATTCTGCATAACCAAAAAGCGCGACAAAAACAGTCAACACTATAATCCATGGTATATTTTTTTTCATGGTCTTACCTCACCTTCCTCCTTGCGAAGCTTTATCGAGACCCTCTTCGTCTTCGCTTGTTTGGACTCCGCTTTTATAGTTTCTTCGACGATGACTCTGTCTGCAAGTATCTCTACCACTCTGCCATTGTGCAGACCAATATATGTTCCCACAAAAATGGGAAAGAATTTCCCCTTCACATCTGTAACAATTGCTATCCTGGAAAGGTCCTGGATGGCAATACCTACAAGCTTGAAATGATCAACACCTGCTCTTTGCAGAGGATTAATAGGGAGGGCTTTCGGCATTTCACGTTTTTTCTTTGCGCTAATTTCATCTGTTATATAGGGTTTAAATGGGTCAGGTTTCCCTACAGGATTGTATTTGTATGCAGGTGCTGCTTTCATATCTGTGACTAACGTGGATACATCCTTTTCTTCAGGCGCCTTTGTAACCGTCGTTTTTGCAACGGTAGAGTTAACGTCTGATACCCAAATAATAGCAATGAAGACCAGGAAAATAGTCATCATACAAGCTGTGTTGTTATTTTTTTTCATCAGCTTTTTTCTCACCCATTTTTTCTACAAACATATAGGTTTTTATCATGCAGGATGTAGTTAAAGTACGACCACTTCCCTTTACATCCTTCCCTTCTAACATGGTTATTTCCTCTATATTGATTATCCTCGGAAGCTTCGCAACCTTCTCAAAAAAAACAACTACGCGGTGAAAGGCACCAGTAATTGTTACCTTTACAGGTATTTCATCATAAAATTTCTCTTCAGGCTGTTTCGCTGAAGTTCCCTTGGCATCGGGTGGTTTTTTCTCACCCGGTTTTTGTTCCGGTGGTTTCTGTTCCGATTGTTTTGGCTCAAAGAGGAGAAAGTCGATCCCAGAATCTTTTCCTGCCTGTGCGACAGCATATAAGAGCCCCGGTATTTCACGCTGATCGGGAAGTTTTGCCAAAGCAATTTTTAAAGTTTCCCGTAAGGCATTCACTTCTCTGACGTACTTTTCCTTTTCGGCTGCGAGACGTCCTTTTTCAACTACCTGCCCCTGTATTTGGGATAACTTTGTTTCAAGTTGTCCTTTCTTCTGTAGAGATGATTGCATAAAGAGCGAGTAATATGCTGCGCCTAACACAAGCAGAATTAAGGCGACAATCAAAGCTTTACGCTTGGGGGGCATTTTTTTGATATCATCCAGGGTGAAAGCCATGTGATTATTATCCCTTCTTTTTCACGCACGATATAATAAAGCGCTGCAGTTTGATGCCGGCCACCTCTTTCTCCTTCGTAGAGATCAAATCGACGGATTTGATAAAGGTAGATCCTGCTAAATTTTTCATGAAGTGTGCAACGGCGATATTATTCCTGGCCATACCTTCAATGGTAATGGCAGTCCCTTTCTCTGATAATTTTTCAAGCCAGACATCTTTTACAGGTACCATTGTTGTTAATTCGTCCAGCATGCGAACGGGTGCCAGACGGTTTTCTTCAAGGGTATTGATAACAGCAAGTTTTTTCTCCAATAGGGCCTTGTCTCTTTTGAATGTATCTATATCGCTAATAATCCTGTTCAAACGATCAAGCTCATTCTGCTGCATTGTTATGTTTTCCTCGAGACTACTTATACGCATGTTGAGATAAAGGTGAAAACCACCTAATGCGAGGAGGAACGCAAGAAAGGCGATGCCGATGATCATAATCTGTCGTGTAATGTCTTCTTTCTTTTCTTTCTCCCGATAGGGGAGAAGATTAATTCTGATCATTTGTCACCTACTTTTCTAAGTGCCAACCCGACTCCGACTGCAGCGATAGGGATAATATTTTCGATTGTTGCCGGATCAAGGGTTTGTGTATTGTAACCTATTTTTTTAAATGGATTCGCAATTTCCGCTTCCACATTGAGCCTTTGAGTCAAGTCATTTACTATACCAGGGATTTTTGCGCTCCCTCCGGAAATTAAAACATGCTTTATATATTCTCCCCCATAGGTTGACCGGAAATAGTCGACCGATCTTTCAATTTCAGAACAGATAGGCTCAGTATAAGAAAGGAGGCTTTCCCTGAATTCTTTATCCTCTGCTTCGCTTCCGCCGGGTCCTTCAATTTTGATCCTTTCAGCTTCTTCGAATGTCACTCCCCTCTTCTGCTGGATTGCCTCCGTGATGGAATTTCCCGCGAGAGTAAAGTCTCTGGTAAAAATCGACGCGCCGCCTCTCACTACGTTAATATTTGTTATACTTGCTCCTATATTGATGAGCACAGCCATTTCGTTTTCTTCAAAATCATAATTCTCTTCATACATGGTTTCGAGGGCGAAAGAATCTACATCCATTATTATGGGTACATACCCCACTTGTTGAATGGCATCAGTATAACCATTGACGATATCTTTCTTTGCGGCAACGATAATAACATCCATCTGATTGGGATTAAATTCATTTTCACCAAGGATTTGGAAGTCGTAGCTCACTGCTTCCATATCGTCGAAAGGCAAATACTTGCCTGCCTCATCTTTTATCAGGTCACGCAACTCACCTTCTTCTATTGTGGGGAAAGTCACTTTTTTGACTATTACGGAGTGTCCGGAAAGGGATGTTACAACATTTTTTCTCTTGCAGCCGGATTGTTTGAACAATTCTTTAATTTTCAAAGCCAAATCCTGCTGCTCCACGGCAACACCATCTACTATAATACCCTTTTCCAGAGGTATTTGGGAAAACCGATTAAGAATATATCCTTTTGGAGTTTCCTGCATTTCGGCAAGCTTTATAGAACTTGACCCTATGTCCAGCCCAACCAGTTGCTTGCTGCCTGGCAACAGGTTTTTAAAGATATCAAGACCACCTGGTAACAGATTTTTAATGTTTAGCATAGGATCTCCGTGTGTGCATTATTATCTCGAGATTCATTTCGAATATCGATAAACAAGATCTCCCTTCCTGACCATTCCAATTTCGTTTCTTGCCACCATTTCTATATATTGAAA
>DNUI01000036.1 GCA_003508565.1 Syntrophaceae bacterium | reverse complement strand
TTTCATAACCATGGCATAGTTAATGCAAACCTATAATGAAGTTATGGTAATCGACCGTAGTTACTAACAGAAAAACAAAACAATAATGACTGTCCCGGAAAAGAAAAATGCGTAAACCCATACCGATTTTTTCCCTCAAGAATCCGAGAGTCATCAATTATGCCGCCCTATCCAACAAGCGTTCTTTCGCGCGACGGCTCTCCAATTACCCCTTGAAAGCAGAAAAACCCGTCTATAACTTTCAGATCTTGAAAAAAACAGCAAAAACGGCGGTATTGATTGTTGCTCCGGAAACGGGACGATTGCCCAATGAGATGGGGAATCTTGCCAGGTACATTTCCTGTAAATGTGGCGGACTCGGAGAAGTTGTGTCCGCACTGTGCGAGGGGCTGAGGGCAAGAGGAATTGAATGCCATCTGGCCACACTGAATTTGAAAAAGCGGTTCCAGAGGGAAAGCAATGTCGATGAAGGCAGGTGGCAGGAAATCAGACACAAGGTTGATCCCGAAAAAGTCCATCTGGTGAGTTCATCCGTTTTCGCACACCTGTCCAGTGCATATGCCGGTGATCCCGTATTGAACGCCGCCGAGTTTCAAAAAGGTATCGTCAACAGCATTATAAAGTCCGTTCGTGCCCGAAACGGAGGACGGTTGATCCTTCACAGCCATGATTGGATGGCAGGAGGCGCTGTTACGGCCTATGCAAAATTACGGGGGTGTCCGATACTTCATACCATCCACAATGTTCACACTGGCCATATCCCCCTGGAGATGCTTTTCGGTGTTGATATCGACAATTTCTCATGGAACATTTTCTATTCCGAAGAAAATGGAAAAACATGTATAGACAGCCAGGCCACAGCCATTAAGAGCGCAACCCTGATTAACTTTGTCGGCGAACAATTTCTCAAAGAGATTATCAACGATTATTTTTTGGACAGACCCATCATTCCCCCAAGCATCAGGCACGAAGTGAAGGCCAAGTACTCCAACAACGCGACGATGGCAATTATGAACGCCCCCTCTCCGGGCATATCGCCCGAGCGATGCGATTCTCTTGCAACAAAGTACGGTCCTGATGACAACGTCATGGCGGCAAAAAAGGCAAATCTCATTGAATTTCAGAAACGGACAGGGCTCCTTGTGAACCCGGAGGCAATTCTCCTCTACTGGCCGTCCAGATTGGATCCTTCACAAAAAGGGGTCGAACTGCTTGAAGATATAGCCCTCAAATTTGTCATTGAGCACGGAGATGTCCAGATCGCCATCGTCGGTGACGGCGTGAGACACGATCATAACCACGAAGAGATTTTAGGAAGAATCGCATGCGCATCGGGGGGAAAGATCACATACCAGCACTTCAGTGAGGAAATCTCCTTGCTCGGGTATGCTGGTGCCTCTGATGTTTTTGGCGCCTCTCTGTATGAACCATGCGGGCAGATAGACCAGGTCGGGAACATCTTTGGGGCAACAGCAACGAACCGCGACACCGGCGGCTATCATGACAAGATACAAGAACTTCGCCTGAAGATAGACGGCGCTTCCCATGATCAAGGAAACGGATTTCTCTTTCAGGATTACGATTCAGGCGGCTTATGGTACGGATTGGCAAAGAGCGTGGAGTTCCACAGAAAACCTTTGCGAATAAGGGAGCAGCAGATCAAAAGAATCATGAAGGAAGCCCGGCAGAAGTACGATTTAACTACCATGGTCGATGAGTATATCAGGGTATACGAAAGACTCAATGGCGGGAAACCTCTCGTATAATAATCGTGGCCAGGATTGCCGGATCGAACGGCACGAACATTTTGCCCACCTCAACAAACGAATCCTCACTTTTACCTCGGTTTTTAAGGGGTCAGCGTATTTCCGGGAGGAAGGCCACGGCCCACGTACCGGGACCCATATGTGCTCCTGAGGTCAGAGACAGAGGATGTATGATGATCCGGGCTTCCGCATACCGTTGCACGAGTTCACGCTTGACCTCCTCCACCCAGGATTTATTGTCTGAATATTCCAGCATGATGAAAGCCTTCTCTCCCGGTTGCAGGGAGCGTCCCAGAGATTCCAGGGCAAAATGCAGTTGCTCTTCCCGGTTCCTTACGAAGCCCACCTTCCGGGCCCCTTCAGCCATGGGACTCACAATGGGCTTCATACGGAGCATATCGCCGAAAAAGGCTCCCGTTTTTGACAGGCGTCCTCCTGCGGCAACGTATTCAAGGCGGTCAAGGAACACATACTCCTCGCAATGGGCTGCGGCCTCTCGGGCAAAATCCACGACGTGCCCCGACTCTGCCGCCTCAAGGGCATAGGCAGCTATGGCCAGCGCAAGCACCCCGAGACGTCCCGAGGCCGCCCCTGTATCGATGACGGTGAGGCGATCCTCCGGATCGTGCTCCCGTTTCCAGTCCATGACCACATGGTAGTTTCCCGTGAAGGCCGATCCGACACACACATAGAGAATCTTCCTGTGGCGGCTCATGATGCTCGCGTAGACTTGATGGCGTTCAAAGACAGAGGCCTGGGACGTTGTTATCCTCGTGCCCGCCCGCATGGCGCCGTAAAGTTCCTCGGGGCTCAAATAGGTCTCCGGCAGGCAATGATCACCGACGGTGATGTAACTGTCCAGAAGGCTGATTCCGAGAGACTTAGCCTCCTGCCGTGTCACAGAGCCTGCCGCATCCGTCATGATGTGGATGACAGACTCCCGGCCCGAAGTGACGAACGCCGATGTCTGCTCATAGAGATCATCCTCTTCCCAATCGATTACCTGGCCGAGGTGTAGCAGTTTCAGGCGGGCATCCTCTCGATTCCGGGTATGAAAGTGGACCTTAAGGTAGGCATCCCTGCGGGTTATCACGATGGAATTGCCGAGGGTGGCAAGCATCTTTGCTGTCTCCTGTGTATCCGCATCGCTTTGGAGCACCGTGTCAACGCAGTAACCCGTTTCCGGGGCATCTCGATAGGACGGCGAGACCTGAAGCCTGTCGCGAAAAGTATCCGTCACGTCACGAAAGGGTATACGGCCGCCCGCAAGGACATGGAAGAATCCCTCAAAATAGAGGAAAAGACCCAGGGCCCCGGCATCCACCACTCCGGCCTTTGTGAGCTTGGGCTGCTGTTCCGTCGTTTCCCGGACGCCGGCCTCCAGATGCTCCAGAATCCCGGCGATCCGATCAAGACTGAGGAGTGCATTGGAATTGCCAAGGACTGTCGCGAGGGCATCGAAGAAGCTCAGCATCGTCCCCGGCCGCGGATTGGGCAATGCCTGCCATGCGCGATCGCGCCCCAACCGGACTTTTTCGGGCAGATTTTCCCGGGAAGCAGCCTGAATGAAACACTGGAAAAACCAGGAGGCGATGTTTCCCGAATTTCCCCGGGCGGAAAGGAGAAGGTTGCGGGCAAGGAGACTTATTTCGCGATCCTGTTGGCGCAGGGGTGCAAGACTGATGACAAGGTTTCGGCCCGTGTCTCCATCAGCAAC
>DNUI01000072.1 GCA_003508565.1 Syntrophaceae bacterium | reverse complement strand
CCCTGCAATGCGCACGCCGCGTTAATGCCCGCCCATAGACCCTGGGCGGCTGCTTCCTCATAGCCCGATGTCCCATTGATCTGGCCGGCGAGATAAAGACCTGCGATGCGTTTCGTTTCCAAAGTTTGTCTGAGTTCCGTCGGTTGCACAAAATCGTATTCAATGGCATAGGCTGAACGCATGACCTCGGCTTCTTCAAGACCGGGAACGCTGTGGAAGATTTTTTCCTGAAGATCCTGAGGCATGCTGTTTCCCAGCCCCTTTGAATAGATCTCTTCCGTATCCAGCCCCTCAAATTCAAGGACGACAGGATGTTTTTCCTTATCGGAAAAACGCATCACCTTATCTTCCAGAGACGGGCAATAGCGTGCGCTCACTCCTTTGATAGTACCTGAATAGAGCGGAGAGAGCATAATATTTTCCCTGATGAGACGATGCGTTTCCTTTGTCGTGGAAGAGAAGTATGACGGGAGCCTCTCTTCCCGGAGCTTTTCCGTAGCGAAGGAAAACGGTTCCGGGTCGGGATCACTGTCCTGACGTTCGAGCCGCGAAAAATCAATTGTAGATGCCCGTAATCTCGGCGGCGTGCCCGTCTTCATCCGCCCCATCTCGAGACCAAGCTCTCTCAATGATTCAGCCAGGCGAAGAGACGCCATTTCACCGGCCCTCCCTGCAGGGTAATGCACCGTACCGACATGGATCAGGCCATTCAAAAAGGTCCCCGTGGTGATGATCACAGCTTTACCATGATACACGACGCCGATATGATCCTCAACGCCGACGACTTTTCCACCTTCGACAATAAGGCGGTCGATAAGGCTCTGACGGACATGGAGGTTCTTTTCCTTCTCGACAACGGATTTCATGGCAAGGCGGTAGAGCTGCTTGTCACATTGGAAACGTGATGACTGGACGGCGGGACCCTTCGATGCGTTCAATAGGCGGAAATGGACAGCGGTTTTGTCGGCGATCTTTCCCATTTCCCCGCCCAGGGCATCGATTTCCTTGACGAGCTGACCCTTTGCAAGACCCCCGATGGCGGGATTGCACGACATCAGGGCAATAGAATCCAGATTAATATTGAACATGATCGTTGAGCAGCCCATCCGTGCCGCCGCAAGCGCCGCCTCACACCCGGCGTGACCGCCCCCTACCACGATGATATCGTAATTTCTCTGCAAAGGTTCAACCTCTTACAAGGATTTCATAATGATTGAAAATCTCACACTATAGTATATAATAATATTGGTTGAGAAAATACAATGAAAAAGAGGCCCTTTGTTAAAACCGGCGGACTGGAACAACACAAAACGATATTATGATCTGAAAAGTTTCTGGCGCAACCGCTTCGGGAGTAGGGTTTATAAGCTCCAGATTGACGCGGGCTTTACCTGTCCGAACCGGGACGGAACTGTATCAACGGGGGGATGCATATACTGTGACGGACGGGGTTCACGCCTGCGGCAGGCCGGGCCGCTTCCCTCGGTAAGTGAACAGATACGCAAGGGGAAGGAATACTACACAACACACAGAAACGCAGGAAAGTTTATAGCCTATTTCCAAACTTTTACCAATACTTATGGTCCTCTTGATAAATTGAGAGCGCTCTATGAAGAGGCCCTGGCGGAAGATGATGTCGTTGGCCTGTCTGTGGGAACCCGTCCAGATTGCATTCCCGATGATGTCATTGATCTTTTTCAAGGTTACGCGAAGCATTCCCATGTATGGCTGGAATTGGGGCTCCAGTCGATCCACAACAGAACCTTACAGTGTATCAACAGAGGACATTCAGCAGAGACGTATATTAACGCGGTACATAGGGCTTCGGGGAAAAATATACATATTTGTACCCATATCATCGTCGGTCTGCCAGGTGAGACACAGGAGAATATGCTGGAAACAGCACGAGTCATTGCAACGCTCCCCATTCAGGGAATAAAAATTCATCTACTCCTGGCACTTAAAGGAACCGTGATGGGTGATCTCTATGAACAGGCGAAAATTACCCTGCTGAGCAAAGAGGAATATATTACAACAGTATGTGATATGCTTGAGATATTGCCGCCGGAAATGGTCATTCAAAGACTGACTGCTGACGGCTACCGTGACATCTTTCTTGCCCCCCAGTGGGCAGTCAACAAAATGGAAGTACTGAATGCTATTGACAGAGAGCTTGAGAGGAGAAATACCTTTCAGGGAATTCGGTATGTGAAAAATGGCTGATTCGGCAATGTCATTCTTCCCTCAATCACCTCCCATCATGGAGAAAGAAGTTGTTTCAATTATTTTTGTTTTCTTCCCATAGGGCTATGAGTGTTAAGGCACAAGTGTTGCATTATCAGAAAAAATATGATCTCTTAAGACTCTCTTTCTAAAAGTCTTTATTTTCCCCTCGGCATCAGTAAAAAGGTTGATTTTAGAGGGGATTCATGAAAGATGCAACGGTTTAAAAATACTGGATTCCCGTTACACGGGAAAGACAGATAAGAGCAGACGAGGTAGTTACGATAACATCATGATAGGTATTGTTGATTATCGGGCGGGCAACTTGACCAGTGTCGCGCGGGCGCTCAATTATTTAGAAGAACCTTGCAGAATCAGTGATGATCCCGGCGTGCTTGAGCAGGCCAGCCATATCATCTTTCCAGGCGTCGGAGCGGCGGGTGAAGCCATGGCCAATCTCAAGAAATCGCGTCTTGATCAATGGATCCGTGAATGGGTTCAGCAGGGGAAGCCCATAATGGGCATTTGCCTTGGGACACAGGTGATTTTTGAATACAGCGAAGAAAATGACACACAATGCCTCGGCATTATACCGGGGGCTGTGAAACGATTCCCGCAGAATATTCGACAGAACGGTGAGCAGCTTAAAATTCCGCATATGGGATGGAATCATGTAACCTTTCAGAAGGATCACCCCGTGTTTCGGGGGCTTCCCGAGGGATCTGAATTTTACTTTGTCCACTCCTATTATCCGTCTCCCGATGATGATAAGTGGATTATAGGGTTGACGGATTATGGGCAGCTTTTTTGCTCTGTCGTAGCTCACAGAAATTTGGTTGCCACGCAGTTTCATCCGGAGAAAAGCGGTCGGCCTGGACTCCAGATACTGATCAATTTCTGCCGCTGGGAAGGTCAAGATGCTGAGTAAAAGGATCATACCCTGTCTGGATGTTCATGATGGGAAGCTTACCAAGGGGATAAAATTCAAGGGTAATATCGACATTGGTGACCCTGTAGACGCAGCAAGAGAATACTATGAGCAGGGCGCCGATGAAATAGTGTTTTATGACATCACAGCTTCATCCGACGGGCGTGATATCATGATCGATGTGGTGCGAAGGGTGGCAGAGACAATTTTTATTCCTTTTTCTGTCGGTGGAGGTATTCGTACCGTGGAAGACATGAGGCGAGTCATTATGGCCGGGGCGGAAAAAATCAGTATCAACTCTGAAGCAGTGAAAAATCCACCCTTGATTTCGGAGGGTGCCAGTGCCTTTGGCAGTCAGTGTATTGTCTTGGGCATGGATGTCAAGAAGGTAGAACCTAACTCAAAAGTCCCCTCGGGCTATGAGGTTGTCATTCATGGAGGACGGGTGTATACAGGTATTGATGCTCTGTGGTGGGCAAAAGAAGGAGAAAACCTTGGGGCGGGAGAGATCTGCCTGAACTCAATTGATGCCGATGGGACCCAAGAAGGATACGAACTGGAACTGACTCCACTCATATCGACAAACGTTCGCATACCTGTGATTGCTTCGGGGGGTGCGGGAAAACCGGAACACCTCGTTGACGTTCTTACGCAGGGGAAAGCAGATGCCGCTCTCATCGCATCCCTGGTTCATTATAGATATTACACAATTTCACAGATTAAAACATATCTTCACGAACATGATGTGAAAACGAGAATGACATGGTAATCTTTGACGCTGGTTCGTTACCTTTAATAATTCTTCTTGACAATGATATAATTTATAAGAAAATGATATATTACTTCTTTGTAAACGCAATAAACTTTTAAAAATACTCAGATACCCTGAAATAGCGAAAGGGTAAGGGAGGCACAATAAGGTGGAAAAAAAGAGATATGAACTGAACGTTCAACTGGCCCAAATGTTAAAGGGCGGCGTCATCATGGATGTCACCAATGTGGAACAGGCGAAGATCGCCGAGGAAGCAGGCGCCGTCGCCGTAATGGCTCTTGAGAGAGTCCCGGCGGACATACGCAAACAGGGGGGTGTGGCCAGAATGTCTGATCCCGCAATGATTGTGGAGATTAAAAAGGCTTTGTCGATACCTGTCATGGCCAAAGCAAGAATTGGTCACTTTGTCGAAGCCCAGATATTGGAATCACTGAAAATCGACTACATTGACGAGAGTGAGGTATTGACACCTGCTGATGAAGAATGTCATATCGACAAGACTAAATTTACTATTCCCTTTGTCTGCGGTGCCCGCAATTTGGGAGAGGCCCTTCGCCGCATAGCAGAAGGCGCTGCCATGATCCGCACGAAAGGAGAAGCGGGTACGGGGAATGTTGTCGAGGCGGTCCGCCATATCCGTACGATGAACCGCGAAATCAGGCAACTTATCACCATGCCGTTAGAAGAGGTTACCGGGTACGCAAAGGCAAACGGCTTGCCCTATGAACTTGCCCTCACGGTGCGTGAACTTGGGCGCCTTCCGGTGGTAAATTTTGCCGCCGGCGGTATCGCAACACCTGCTGATGC
>DNUI01000111.1:4195-7012 GCA_003508565.1 Syntrophaceae bacterium | reverse complement strand
GGAAAACATTTTTATAGCGCGTGCCGTCTACCGGTCCGACCGGCTTTCCATAAGTATAAAACCAGTTGACAATGGGGCCCCCTGTGAAACCTAAGGCTATCCAGTAGGAACCGGGCATGAGAATAGGATCGTCACGGCTGAAATCAAAATCCGCCCATCTGTAGCCCGGTTTAAGAGAGAGCTGATCCAGGTTGATGAAGTCACTGGTGCTTAAAGGTTTTCCCGGTTTCCCCTGGTTATCTTCAAAGACATCCACCCAGAGCGAGCCATCGCCACCAAAGTTATGCAGTGCCAGTCCGATTTTCTGGAGCTTAACCGGTTTTTTCAGAACAACAACCTGGGCATACTGTGTAAGGTTGGTTGTCACATATTCAGCGGTTTCCACGAGAAAGTTTCTGGACATCTCATATTGATTTACCCCCGAGGCCTTTGTCGCCCTCGGAAATGCAAAATCTATATTTTCAGGAAATTCCAGGTTACCAAAAAGAAAGGGTACTTCGTAACGAAACTCCTTTTTCTGCTCTTCAGATATTACCGGAGGCGGAGGAGGCGGTGGAAGCACGGCAATCTGCTTAAACTCTGCCTTTACCAAGGGGGAAAGGAGAAGGTTTTTAGGGCCGTATGTCTGTCGGTCTCCCTTCACGTTAATCTGGTCGCTATTGTAATTGCCGGCGATTGTCTCCTGGAGTTTTGGCTTTTGGGCCTCTCTGAGTTGAGCCCACTTTAAGAGCCCATCGTTTTTTGTTTCATTGTTGTCGACACCAACCTCTATACGCAGATAGCGGGTGGAAACGAAAAGCATGGTATTCTGGGGATCAAAAGGTATCCAGCCAAGCTCTGGAAACCATACCTCAATCCATGAATGACGGCCCTGCCCCATTTTAAAGGTCAGGGTTCCCTTTTGCCAGGCTATATCAAAAGGCTGGTTGAATGTAACTCCGTTGACGATACGGACAGGTATTCCGGAAGTCCGGAGCAGGGCTGCGCTGAGATGGGAAAAGTTCTGGCAATTACCTTTACCCGATTCCAATGCGTAGAGGGCATCATACCTGACAGGAGGCGTTACATAGCGGACGTGATCAACGACCCAGGAAATGACGCGCTGCACTGCATCGAACTCGGTTTTGACGCCAGATGTAAGTTCTTTTGCCAGCTTGCGTATTTTGGCGTTATCGGATTGCACCTGTTCTGTTGGTCTCAGATAATCCTTCAATTCCGGATCTACTTTTGCGAGAGGAAATGGTTCCTGTGTCGTAAGGGCCGGGAGATTCGTTTCACTGAGGGCATTGCACGAAAGCCGCACGTCTATCACATGCGGAGGTTTTGTCCATGTGCCGACAATGATTTGGTTACCCCGACCGTCTGTGTGGATTTTTCTGTCCTCAGGTTCGGGGGAAAAAGTCAGGTTGAAATCTTTGATTTCCTGACGGGTAGTGGGGGATCGGAAGCTCTGAGGAACCACAAAGCTAAGGACCATCTTCTGAATACCTTCACCTGCGGTAACCTGCTCCTGAAGCTCATAACGGATATTCGCCCCCATGTCACCTGTGACGGTATAGTTTTCAGCCATAGATACCACAGGACACGACAAGATTGAGATAAGGATTACTGCGAGTAATTTTTTCATGAACCATCTCCTTTTACGTTAAAAATCTCCAGGTTTACAGATTATTTCCTTTACCTTAAGATCAAAGAAACGCGAACTGTTGGCAGGTTGGAGCACAATGGCCGCATCGGCGCCTCTCGCACTTCCTCCCACGGATATAACATTCTCATCAGTTCTCACAAGGCCGGCATCTGCAGCCATCAAGGCCAGTTCAATGGCAACCTTTGTCCCCTGACCGAATATCCGGAGGGTGTATGCCATGATTTCATCAACTTGATATGTAGAAAGCTTGTTCCTCACGGCACGGCCAACCCCGCCGAAGGCGTGCTGACAGGTCAGAACTGTGACGCCCTGTGCCTCCAGTTCCTGCCGATCCTTTTCTTCCAGTTCCTGGTAATTGGGTTTCTCGTAACCGGTAACGTGGGTTACTGCGATGATCTTAATGTCTTTGTGAAAAATCTTAAATGCTTCAAATGCGGTACGCCCGCTACACGTGGCGATGAGCACTTTTCCAATGGAAAGCTCCGTTGCCCTCCTGGAGACGGCTTCCAGGACTGCTTTCGTATTTTTACCCCCCGGTTTATGGAAATATCGGCAGGATATGTCGTAGTAAGGAGATGTTTCAGACATGATATGTGACCTCCGTAGAAAGAGACGTATAGTTTACAATGTTTCTGTACCTAACGATTCTCTGTATTATGTTGCGTCCTTCATTAGGGTTTCCCCCTACGCGGGGATACACTCCGGCGGGGAGCGATATTAAAACAACCGGATACCCTCTTATCCATTACGGGGTAGGCCTATCAGGTATGGCACGGCCTTATAATATATAGGCAAGCATTCGCTGTGTGTCAATCAAAAGTTATGTTACCTGTGTTGAAGATGACTGTCTTTGGGAAAGATGGGTATAATGTAAAATATGATTTGACAAAATGTTTTTAATGTATAGTTTAGGAGAAGTTTTTTATGAATTAACACAGAAGCAGATAAAAGGAGTCAACAATGTTTAAGGTAACGGAAAAAGCAATAGAGATGATTAAAGAGTTTCTTAAGGACAAAGGTGAAGAGCATACCATCAGGCTCATGATGAATGAGGGTGGGTGATCAGGTAACTCTCTGGGAATGGCTCTGGATGAGTCAAGAGAAGGCGATGAAGTGTTTAAAGAAGATGGAATCACTTTCATGATCAACAAAGAACTGCTTGAGCTCGT
>DNUI01000111.1:618-4094 GCA_003508565.1 Syntrophaceae bacterium | reverse complement strand
CAAAGCGGTATGAGGATGCAATAGTTCTTTATAAAAAATTAGTGTACATGCATCCGGGTGAAGATTCCTTTCTTCTCTCACTGGCGTGGGCCTACCATGACGGCGGGAGAATAGATGATGCCATCGGGTGTTTTGAGCGTCTTCTGAACGCTGAACTGGAGCAAAAGGTTTTCACCGGATTTGCCTTCGATGAGCTGGTCAGGATTTATAAGGAAAAGGGAGAATATGGGCGCCTTGTTGATATTTGTGAGAAGGTAGTGACCGCCCAACCGGATGATATAGCATTTCTTAATGATCTTGGTGATGCCTACCTGAAGGCGGACAGGGCAGATAAAGCGATAGAAGTATATAAGAAAATGACCGAGATGGAACCGGATGCATCAGCTGCCTATTGTAATCTCGGGAACGCGCGTATCGCCAAGGGAGACTTCGATGGTGCCGAAGAAGCTTACAAAAAGGCTGTAGAGATTGATCCTACAGAGGCGGGCTCCTTTTATAACAGGCTGGCGAATGTATATTTAGATGCCAGGCATTATGACAAGGCGGAGACAGCTTACAAAAAATGTCTCGAAAACCGATGTGATGAGCCCATGTACCACTGCGGCCTTGGCGATATCCTGGTAAAACAAGGGAAGATTTATGAGGCGCTGGACGCATATGAAAAGGCTGTTCAACTTAACAACTCGTCCAGAGGTGCTTACTACAACAGGTTGGGAAATACCCTGGCCAGGGAAAATTACCACCTGCAAGCGATAGATTCCTTTCAAAAAGCCATTGCAATGGACAGTAATAATCCCTTCTATTATATCCACATTGCAAAATCTTATGCTGAGCTTGGCCTTTCTGATCTATCTGAAAAGGCGTATCAGAAGGCTAACTCTCTTAAGTGAGAAATCAGCCCCGCTCCTTCTTTCTCATGGTCTCTTTAAAAACGTGATAAAATTCATCAGTATCGGCTATGGCACTCATGATTATCTGGCCGACATCATCGATATTCTTAATATTGATGACATAGTCGACGTTGTGATGTAAGGCTGCCATGTTATCTCCGGTGCGAAATCTGTTGCTGATCATCGCGACAAACATCTGTCTGCGCGTGCTCATATTAAGGTTGGCCAGGTAATTGAGCACTTCATTATTGGCAGAGTTATCGGCACTGAAATTTTCATTTACAATGATAATATTATATACGTGATATCGCAAATTTTTAAGTGCATCTTTCACCGATCTCGGCGCGGTGATCTGATAACCCATTGAATTTACTGCAGCATCAATCTTTTCACGGAGATCAGCACCTGGTTCGCATATTAACGCCGTTTCTACATCTGCTCCCACAAAATCAAAAGACCTGTCCGCTGCGTCATATGCTTCAGATGCGGTTTCGCTCGTAAGGATTTTTTCTTCTTCCATGGCATTCTCCTTATACCACTTTTGCTACCACGGTTTTTTGGGTTTACCGTAACCTTTGTCGACTTCCAATTTTCCCACGAGATCTGTTGTAGTCTCTCCTCTTTCACTTTTCACTGCATCGATACCGCGGCCTACTATTCCTCTGTTGGATGCATATGCTTTGGCAGTATCTTGCGTGATGAATCCCTGTCGGTATAACTCGACGATATAATCGTCGAATGTAATCATGCCGAACGCTTTAGCGGCCTGAATAATCTCGTAAAAAGTTTTGCCTTCTGATTCACCATGCAGGATGGCATCTCGTACACGGATGTTGGCACCCATTATTTCAAAGGCTGCAACACGACCGCCACCCTCCTTGGGCAACAGCCTCTGGCAAACGATCCATCGTACCGTGTCGGCAAAGCGAATGCGAATCTGGTTTTCTTCGTCCGTATTGAACATACCCAGAATTCTATTCACGGTATGTCCGGCATCCATCGTATGGAGTGTGCTCATCACGAGGTGTCCTGTTTCTGCGGCATTAAGCGCGATTTCCACAGTTTCCCTGTCCCTCATTTCACCAACGAGGATAACCTTGGGCGCCTGCCTTAGGGCTGCACGGAGACCAATAGAAAAAGATTCAAAATCTTTACCCAACTCTCGCTGGTTGAATGTCGAATTCTTATGAGCATGGGAAAATTCCACCGGGTCTTCGAGCGTAATGATATGAACCGCTTTATGTTCATTAATATCATTCAATATTGCTGCCAGTGAGGTTGACTTACCGCTTCCTGTTGCGCCGGTGATGAGGATAATCCCGTTCAGTTCCTGGCTTATTTTAAGAAAAGCTTCCGGCAAGTTCAACTCCTGGATGGTGGGAATTTTAGATTCTAATTTCCGGATGGCGATGGAGTACGTATCGCGTTGTGAAAAGATGTTCACCCTGAAACGGGCTTTCCCTGGAAGTTCGTAGGAGGTATCACAGGACCCCTCTGTCAGAAGGAGGTTCATCAGGCGGCGGTCGTTATTAATAAGGTTCAGGGCAAATATTTCTGTCTGAAAAGGAGTTAAATTGTTGAAAGGCGGCTCAATCTCAACCGTTTTCAGGACCCCTGAGCTTATGACCTGTAGTGGTCTTCCTACAGTAAAATTCAGGTCAGAAATATCCTTGTGAGAATCCAGCATTTTGTCCAGTATATAATCGATTTCCTGTTTTCTCATAGTCTTTTCCTCAACATGGTGTAGTGAGATGTCATGCGGAAACGGTAACCGCAACCATACCTTTATACTTCTGTAAAATCAGTCGGTGGGGCCTTTAACAACGGCCTGAACCTCCCCTTGTCGTTCGCTTTCAAATATGCATCCTCAGAACCGATCCATCCCCTGTTGTAAAGTTCGTGGATGCTATCATCCAGCAGTTGCATGCCGTATTTTTTGCCTGTTTGTATCATTGAAGGAATCTGGAAAGTCTTGGATTCCCTGATGAGGTTACGGACCGCCGTGTTGGCGATCATAATCTCCAGGGCTGCGCATCGCCCCTTCCTGTCAATTCGCTTAAAAAGAACCTGGGATATCACCGCCCGTATTCCGTCTGCAAGAGTGGATCTGATCTGCATTTGCTCCTCGGCGGGGAACACCTCGATGATCCGGTCGACAGTCCTCGCAGCACTTGAGGTGTGCAGGGTGGAAAAAACCAAATGGCCTGTATTTGCTGCTTCCACAGCAAGGGATATGGTTTCCATATCTCGCATTTCACCGACGAGGATTATGTCCGGATCCTCACGCAGGGCGCCGCGAAGTGCATTAGAAAAGGTCTTGGTATGAAATCCGACTTCCCTGTGATTCACGATACAGCCTTGGCTTTGATGAACGAATTCGATCGGGTCTTCGATGGTGATGATGTGATCTTTCCGAACACGGTTTGCTTCATCTATGATAGCGGCAAGAGTCGTCGACTTTCCACTCCCGGTTGGTCCGGTAACCAGTACAAGTCCCCTGGGCAGCATTGCCAGCTTTGAGAGCACAGGGGGAAGTCCTAACTCTTGAACCGTCATAATTTTACTCGGGATTTCTCTGAAAACCGC
>DNUI01000111.1:0-606 GCA_003508565.1 Syntrophaceae bacterium | reverse complement strand
ATATCTCCCGTTTCTTCAAACTGTTTGATCTTGTGTTCGGGTGCTATCTCATACAGCATGGCTTTGAGTTCATCATTATCCAGTATATTGAACTTTATCCGTTCCATCTCCCCCCGTATTCTGAGGGCAGGCTGTTGACCCGACACAAGGTGGAGATCTGATGCGCCCTGTTCATGCATCAGCTGGAAAAAGGCGTCGATTTTTGCCATAAAAGGCCTCCCTGGTGGTTACTCAATATGAACACATGAGTAATCTGTTATGGAATCTATAAATGCTTCGGAAGAAGTAGGCTTCAACTTTAGATATTTTACCAGTTTCCTTATTCTTCGGGGCGAAGTATAGGAGATGGGGGTGTGTTTGTCAAGATGAAAAGCCTTTTGTTAACTATTGCTTGACAGGTATTGCGCTGATCGTATATATGTTGTTGAACAATCTCTGAATTTCCGATGAGACGGGATTTTAAAAGCGGGGATGTAGCTCAACTGGGAGAGCGCGGCGTTCGCAATGCCGAGGTCAGGGGTTCGATCCCCCTCATCTCCACCAGAATTCAAAAAGGGGACAGGCTACTTTTCCTCATTCATAACATTGCCTGTCCCCTTTTTTTCA
>DNUI01000251.1:568-13572 GCA_003508565.1 Syntrophaceae bacterium | reverse complement strand
TCACACCGACTTTTTGTATGTCTATATTTCTGTTATCTTTCTGATTTTGAATATCGATCATTGTGTTTTAATGAGGTATGATGATTTTCTCTCTCCTCCATAGCCTTTTCATCACGATTCTTATCTACTCCTTTGATCATGTCAACCCAAATATTTATTATCTATGCATCTCATTCAGAAAAATTCAGGCTCTGCCCGGGGGTTACCAAAATGAAATTGATTTGACAATTATTATTTTGCCAGTTATCGTGGTGCCCGTTTTTTCAAGTAAATAAACAAGGGTTTAACTATATTGGTATAACCTCAATATAAAATATCTCTCATGTTGTTATAGCAATGCGAAGAGCAAATCTTCTGTTATGGTAAAACCACAGGGAATATTTATTACAGAAGGCGGAAGCCTTAATGTAACCGCAAAAAATAAGAGAAGATATCCATGAGCAAGAAATATGGCGGCGTATATCTCGTAGATGTTCTCCTGATTTCACTTCTGTGTATCATAATCTATGCACCATCCCTATTCGGCAATTTCGTGTATGATGATATTGGGGAGATTGTAAATAATTCTTATATCAAGAAATTACAATTCATTCCGACATATTTTGACCCCTACCACAAAGAGACATGGAGCTTTTATGAACAGCAGCATGGAGCATACCGTCCTTTGATCCTTGTTTCCTTTGCTTTGAACTATCACTTGTCGGGACTCGATCCTTTTTCTTATCATCTGTTTAATATAATACTTCATATAGTGAACAGTCTTCTGGTGTACCTGACCATAGGCAAGGTGTTGTGTCTGTCGGGCAGCGCCTGCGCGAAGGAACCTCAGAACAGGCAAATAGCATTTGCGAGCGCACTGCTTTTTGCGTGTCATCCTCTACAAACGGAATCAGTGAGTTACATAGTGAGCCGAACTTCCTTGCTCAGTACATCCTTTATTCTCGGTGCATTTCTTTCATTTATTGCCTCGTTATCCAGAGATCGTTATCGGATCACACTCAGGTTAGCAAGCATTATGAGCTTTGCGTTTGGGCTTTTAACCAAAGAAATAGTCATTGTACTCCCAATTATTGTTTTTATTTATTCAATCCTGCATTTCCATAATCAAAAACAAAATAAGATTTTCATATCCTCTCTACGAATCTGTATGCCGTATTTTTTTATTCTTGCCGCCTATCTATTATTCAGGATTGTGGCAGTGTTTCAGTTTTATATTCCGGAGGCTACAGGATTATTTATCTATTATTTTTTCACTTCTCTTAAGGCCTTTTTCATTTATCTCAAGCTTCTCATTATCCCCGTCGGTCAGAATGTTGACCATTATCTTCCTATCGTAAAAACGATATGGGAACCTTCAGCACTTTTGGCGTTTGCAGGCATTATCATTTATTATGGCATTTCTTCACCAATATTTTTCCGTCGCTCTAAACCCCTGTTTTTTTTCTCCATGTGGTTTCTTATTGCACTGTTGCCGACAATGGTCCTTCCGACCCATGAACCCATTAGTGAACATACAGTATACTTTCCTTCAATCGGTTTTTTCGCAGCAGTAATCATTGCGATTGTGGAATATTGGAGCGGGAGTCGTTGGAGTGAAAACAAAACGATAAAAATTGCCGGTCTCGCTGTTTTCTCTGTAATTATTGTGCTCATGGCATATCTTACGATGGAAAGGAGTCGCGTGTGGAATAACGAGATATCTTTGTGGTCGGATTCAGTCAAGAAATCCCCAAACCATGACAGGCCGCATAACAATTTGGGACTCGCGTACATGCAAATAGGGAGGTTTGATTTGGCGATCCGTGAATTTCAATCAGCCGTTTCTCTCAATCCCCGGAACGCTTCCACACTTAGTAATATAGGGATTGCCTGGGCACTTTCGGGAAATTATGAAGAGGCAAAGAAAGCTTTTACTGAATCAATCAAAATAGCGCCTCTTAATACCGACGCACTGAACAACCTTGGCTTTTTGCATATTCAATCGGGTGAATATGGAAAGGCAATTCCAATACTTGAAAAAGCCATAGCGATAAAACCTAATGACTTCGCAGCCAATGCCAATGTAGGACTCGCCTATTGCCAAACCAATCGTCGAAAGAAAGGATGCGAGTATTTACAGGGCGCGATACATATTAATCCGGATTACAAACGGGGAGTGCTGCTGTATCAACAATGGTGCGAGAAGAAGATCGATGATGAGTGATTTATCGTCCGGATCCACTGGTAAAGGTGTGTATGTTGCAATAATTTTATCAGTGCCCTGAGCAACCTTTATCTATCTTGGATAAATCCCTGTATCATACAAGCCCTTCACTCCAATAATCGACCCCTTAACTCTCTGAGAGGAGAGCAAAATATTTTGATGGTGAACCGGTTTTTTAATTTCACAGGGTACATCAAGAACGCTGCACTGATCGATGATGTCTCAATGATCTTTAACGCTTTTCTGAATAGTACGGAGATTATCGGCAGCATCTCCATAATAGGGGTTGATTTTCAGTGCCTCACGAAAATGATGAACTGCCTCCTCCCTCCTCCCTGTATAAGCAAGTGCGATCCCTATATTGTTGTGGGTTATGGCATCGCTTCTTTCAAGCTGAAGCGCCTTCTTATAATAGCCTATGGCCTCTTCCATTTTTCCCTGGCTGGCCAGGGCAACACCCATATTACGGTGGGCAGGTACATAATCGGGCCTGATGTTTAAAGCCTCTTGAATATGCACGATGGCTTCATCAAGCTTGCCCTTATTGATCAAGGCTGCTCCCAGATTATTATGGGTCATTTCATCATGACGCTTTCTTTGCAAGGCTTCACGAAAATAGGCCATCGCTCCATCTATCTTTCCCTGGCTGGCCAAGGCAATCCCCATATAGCTGTAGGCTTCCGCGAATTCCGGATTGCCTTTTATCGCATATTCAAAATGCTTGACAGCCTGATCTGGCTTTCCCCCGTGTGTCAATGCGACTCCCATATGGTAGTGCACCCGGGGGGTTTCACCAGTGACGCGTAAGGCATGTTCAAAGAGGGCCATGCTATTCTGCCAGTATCTGACCTGCTGCAACGTGCAAATGATCAACACGGAGAGGACAGCACCGGAAACTACGGAGAAAACAATCCTTCGCTGAGGCCATTTTTTCAGAAGATCGGGAACACCCCAGACAATCATCACAAACAGGCCAATCATAGGAATATAGGCAAAGCGGTCAGCCATGGCCTGTGGACCTGCCTGTATTAACCCGATGACCGGTATAAGGGTCCCCAAATACCAAAGCCATCCCGTGAGTGCATACCGGTACTGCCGTGCGAAAATGATCATGATGCAGGATGTGATTATCAGCAGTAAAGCTGATCCAACTATCTGAAATGCGGTAAAATCTTTCGAATAGGGATAAAATATGGCAAGATCCTGGGGCCAGAGCATATTTGCTATATATTTTACATAGGAAACAAGAACATTGGCCGTGCGTTCCCCGAGGGTTATCTTGTCAAGGTGAGAAATAACATCCTTGTGCCTGCATGAAAGGAACGTCTCAATACTTACGATGGTGGTGAGAATGAAAAATGGAATTTTTTCATACAAAAGGCGGGGCAGAACCTTCCATGATGTGAGCCGGCCCAGAGGCCAGTAGTCGAAAAGAAGCAATGTGAACGGAAGTGTAACAAGCATCGGCTTTGCCATGAGCCCTAACGAGAACGTCAAAAGAATAAGAGCATACCTGTATAACGTTGGGCGTTCGACATAGCAGGCATAGAACCACAATGCAATAAACCAGAACAATGTGCTTAACACATTCTTCCGTTCCGCGATCCAGGCGACAGATTCCACATTCAGGGGGTGAACAGCGAACAGTGCCGCTACAATTGCACTCTTCCAGGTCTCACCGCTTGTTCGTCTCAGGACGATATACAGCAGGATTGCATTGGCGATATGGAGGATCACGTTCACCCAGTGATGGCCGCCGATATTGGGTCCGAACAACTGATAATCCAGCATGTGGGAAAGCCAAGTCAAGGGTTGCCAGTAACCCATATGAATAGTTGTCATTGCCCATGTGAAGCTTTCCCCCGTTAATCCCTTCTTTACATAAGGGTTGTTTGATATATAGCTTATGTCATCATAACAAGTCAGGTCATAATACTGCACCTGCCAATACGCGGCAAGGATAGCAGCCGCAAGAAACATGCATATCAACAGATCGCCATATTTCTTCATATCAGCAATTTTTTGTGGCGCTGAATCTATCAACATGGTTCTGCCACAACCTCTTTATATAAATTTAATTCTTCTTACGGCAAACATAACCATCTTCAGCAGAAGCCATCCGTGTTTCCAGCGACTGATATTAGTAGAACCATACGTTCTTTCCCTGTATCGGATTGGCATTTCAATAATTTTCAAATTCAGCTTGGCGGCTCCAAAGAGAAGGTCAAAGTCACCAAAGGGATCGAAATCACCAAAATAAGAGCGATTTTGCTTAATTCTTTCATAATCTTCCCTCCAAAATACCTTCGTCCCGCACAGGGTATCCTTGATCGGTTGTCCCAATAACCATGAAAATGCGAGACTGAAAAACTTATTACCTACAAGATTCAGAAATCGCATGGCTTCTTGCTCCATTGGATATACAAGACGCACGCCGTTCACGAATTCACCTTTGCCCGTGAGAATCGCATCGTAAAAGCGCGGCAGGTCTTCCGGCGGTACCGTAAGATCGCCGTCGAGAATCATTAGAATCTCACCGCATGCATGGGCAAAGCCTGTTCTTACTGCGTCTCCTTTACCAACCCCCGTCTGCCGGAGCAATTTACACTGCCTTCCGGGAGAAATTCGCATCTCCTTCTCAATCATCAAATAAGTATCATCTTGAGAATGACCTTCAACGAACACAAGTTCCGTTCCCGCTCCCATGTGCGGAACCCTCTTGAAAATATCAGTAATATTTCCTGCTTCATTTCGAGCTGGCACAATTACGGATACTCGTGGTTTTCTCTCATTATAAACTTTATTAAACCTTGGCCGTGCCACAAAAAAATGAGTCAATGTAAGATATTTAAAAGGCCACATTTTTACAATCACACGGTTCATAAGTTTATCAAGCAGGGGTGTAGGCAGAGGCCAGATGATTTCTTCCCAATGCCTGATAACTTCAATGTCGGAAAGGTTCAGAAGCCCTTCAATATCTTCAATGGTAAGCCAGTTTTGCGGTAACATAGGCTTTGATAGATTCAATTTCTTGACAATGGAGAGGGGCAGCTCCCACAGCTGGCTGTATGTATTGATAATAATTCTTGACCGAGGTGTTGCCAGATGCATGATCCGCTGAAAAACTGACTGAACATCCAGGAGGTCGTTCACGAGGTCTGAAAGAATGATAAAATCGAACTTTTGATCAATATCCATAGAGTGTGCATCGGCCTGGATAAATTCGAATTCAGGATAACGCTTCCTGGCGCGTGCAATCATCTCGCCCGAGAAATCCACGCCTACGCCAAAAGACGGTTTTAGTGCTGCAAGTAAATCGCCCTGGGCGCAGCCAATCTCAACAACGCGCTTTCCCGGTTCGACCATAAACCGATATACCTCTTCAATACGCCGGTGGTAATAGCCGCCAAATCCCCTCCATGTGTCCATGCTCCGGGCGACAGCGTCCCAATGCTCAATCCGCGCTTCCTGATAATTTTTCTTTTCTGTATCCAATAATGAAGGACGTTCCTGATAGAATTTTTTCAAAATTCCTCCCACTATTTGCATGCAGTGTTCATTTTTTTTCGATTGCTGTATCTTGATGGACACCATCAAAGGGAAAGTAGGTTTTCTTCGGACGGCTGCAACATATGTGTAAAGATCCGGAAAATTCGCGCATGATGGGTATCTTCTCCAAAATCTGGCCGGTTTTGGCTAACAGTTTAATGAATGAGATGGGAGTTGCGGGATGAAGCCAGTCATAGGGTAATATATTCACATTGACAAATCCCGCATTCCTCAGAAGATCACGAAGTTGCCAGCGTGTAAATGCCGATTCATCCGGGGAGTCTCCCATTCTCATCTTTAACGAAGGAATGTTTTTCTGCATCATAATCTGCGGATTAAGCATGTTTGGCTCGGCAAAACTCATGCGCCCGCCTGGTTTGAGAAGGCCATAAATTTTAGCCGGAGCCGCGTTCATATCAAGATGGTGAAGTACCGATGACCCTATGATGGCGTCAAATGGACCATCCACATCACAATCTTCAAATCTTTTTTCGAGGAAAGTTACCTGGTTCGTGGGTAGTCCTCTTGATTGGGCTTTTTCGATTAACTCCCGTGATATATCGACCGCTATAATCCGGGCGCCTGTTCCGGCAAACATCTCGGTAAACAAACCCGTCCCGCAGCCGATCTCCAGGGCTCGAACGCCCACCCCAAGGCGGGCGCTCTCAGCGATCAACTCCACGCGTCTCTTGGCCCGCAGCTGTCCTGCAGGTGTACCCCAGCCCCACAACTTCTCCGTATTCCTGGAAGAAATCTTCCTGCTGTGAGCAATTTCCCGTTCTGCCCGGCCCATTGGTTCGATAGTCATTTATGCGGTCCCAAAAAGCAGCTGATCCTAGTGAAAAATATATATTTCCCCAGAATGTAACGGTGCCACATTTTCCACTCGAAAATGGATGTTTTTATCGCATTTTTTGATACTATGGTACATGACAGAGCGTGAATTAGCAGTTGTTTAGCATCATGTATGTAATTTAGAAGGATTGCATTAAATTTTTTCAAATGGTGCAAAGGTTTCACTATATGACGCCCTTGTTTCCTCTGACTCCCACACAGTGACACGGGTCACGCCGAGATTGTGGATTTTCGTTTTTGCTGAAATTCTTTCATAAAAAAATCTGGCGAGGTTTTCAGCTGACGGGCTGAGACTATTGAAGTAGCTGAGTTCATTCAGATATCTATGATCAAGTTCTTTCAGTATCTCGCCGGTCCACTCCTTTACAATTTTGAAATCAATTACCATACCTGCATCGTTTAGAGCAGGGGAAGATATGGAGACCTCAACGGTGAAATTATGGCCGTGGAGTTTTTCACAGGTGCCGCCGCTTTCTTTAAGGCGATGGGCGGCAGAGAAAGTTTGCGTTATCGTAACTTCGAACACGGAACCTCCTGTTTTGATTAGTGTGGATGACACTATAATGAATATGGCAGGCTGGTGTCAAGGTAAGAAACGTCCGTTGAACATGGGAAAAGCGGTCCGCGGTACATAATGTAATTCATATGGAGGGAGGTCATTATTTTGTCATGAGAGGTGAAATTGACGGGTTGTTGGTGAAAATTGCCGGTCTTAATTGGGTGAATGTAACTAGCGCAGAAATGTCTGTGAAGATGGCTGTGTTATCTATGTATTTGATAATATGGACATAGTCTGATTTTCCATGTAAATATTACTATAAGGTTCGAAGTGGTACAGTAGTTGCAAATGAAGCGATACAAAACGATAAAATTCATGTAAAAAGGTTTTTTTTGTAAATAACAGATGAGAAAGCAAAGGAGGTGGTACCGAGAATTATTAAATCAAAGAATAACGTAAGGTTTTCGTAAAAAAAATATAATGGACACACATTGAAAGGAGAAAAAAAATTATGATTAGTGCAATGTACAAAAAAAGAGGACAGAGAGGTTTCACGTTGATCGAACTCATGATCGTTATCGCCATTATCGGTATTTTGGCGGCCATCGCCATTCCCCAGTTTGCACAGTACAGAAAAAGGGGTTGGGTTGCGTCCATAAATAGCGATGTGAAGAATGCCAATACGGCTCTGGCGGCGTTGATTGCCGATAACCCGAATTTGGCAGCAGCACCGGCGATCACAGGCGCTGCTCCTTCTCTGCAGGCTGCAGGCTTTAACCCGACACCCAACATTACTGTTGCTTTTTCGGCTTGGGCCAGTGCTTCTTCATATACCTTGCAGGCGACAGGCGATGGAGGGTGGGGTCTTGCCAAGGCCACGGCTGAAATTACCGGCGACGGTGTATTCACGCCAGCGACAGCTAATTAAATCAACACAGCGCAGTTGTTTATGAAAAAGGGGCGTTCCACAACGCCCCTTTTTCTTTTCGCGTTGAAAGCACTCATGGCTTGTCATGACCTGTGGTTCCTCTTGAAATACGACTATTACTCTGTTAAGAACCTATCACGGGATGTGGCCTTCCCAATATTCTCTGTGATGCGCGATTTCCGAGAGCGGAGATATGTTCATAGCGGCAACTCATTTATGTATACAGGATAGGATGATGTAGTGTTTAATGACAAAAAAGTAGTTGTAGTCATACCCGCGTACAATGTGGCACAAACACTCCGCATGACCTATGATGAAGTGATGTCTCATGGGATCGTTGATCTTGTAATACTTGTTGATGATGCAAGCCGGGATGATACTGCCGTGATTGCGAAAAATCTCCCGCACGGAGAGGTGTTCGTTCATGACGGCAACCGCGGTTACGAGGCGAACCAGAAGACATGTTATAAATTGGCGCTTGAACACGAAGGGGATATCATCATTATGGTACATCCCGGTTATCAGTACACACCAAAACTGATTCCGGCCATGGCGTCCATGATTGGGAATAATCTGTACTCCTGTGTTATAGGTTCAAGGATACTTGGAGGTTATGCCCTCAAAGGCGGGATGCCTCCTTGGAAGTATATAGCCAATCGTGGTATTACATTGGTATAATATCCTTACAGGCGCGAAGCTCTCCGAGTATCACACAGGCTACAGGGCATTTTCGAAAGGCCTTCTTGAACAGCTACCCCTTGATAAAAACTCTGATGACTTTATGTTCGACAATCAGATGCTTGCCCAGATCATTTGGTTCGGTCATACCATTGCCGAAGTCAGTTGCCCGACAAAATATTTTGCCGAAGCTTCATCCATTAACTTCCACCGGAGTGTGCGCTATGCTTTTGGATGCCTTTTCACTGCACTCACCTTCCGGCTTGCGAAGATGCCCGTAATCACGTCAAAATTATTTCCAAGGATGCCGTGAATCAATCTCAGGATAAGCGCTTTCAAGAGTTTTTACGGATTACACGTATATCACACTCAAGAATTGCCTCTATAACTGTCAATTACGGAAATGTCGTATACTCCGATGTATCCTTTTTGGCACTCCAGACTTTGAAGAAAAAATCTCAGTGAAGGGATGTACGTCGTAGCCGATGGCATGATCCTTCCCCTCAGGGCTGAGAGCTTTTCACATGTTATTGTGTCGGAGGTTCTGGAACACCTTGATGGTGACGCGAAATTCCTGTCAGAGATTGCCGGAGTCATCAAGCCATCAGGCGTTCTTTCCATCACATTTCCTCACCGCCGGTTTTATTTCTCGTATGATGATCGTTTTGTGAAACATTTTCGGAGGTATGAACTTGCCGAAATGGAAAGTCTTTTGCTGAAAGCACGTTTCTTCCGCATTTTAACTCGAAAAGTCTTGGGGCCTTTGGATAAATTCACCATGTGCATAGCAGCATTTCTTTTTTCAACGGTTCAGAGATTCCGCATGGGTGGATAGGCAAAGTGCTCCACCATCACGAAAACCGGTCATTATTCCAGTTCTCTTTAGGTGGAGCAACAAGCTGTATGCCGTCTTTGCGTGGCTTGACGCGAAAATTATGCCTCGAGCCCTCTCAACGGTATTGTTAATTAAGGCGGTAAAGAAGTAGTCAAGAGGTTTGCTGTTTAAAAGACCCGGATATTCCCGTCTCTGCCATTGGAAAGTAATGTACTCTGCAGTGGTCTATTCACGCAATTATTGTATTGACTTTTTATCTTGACATCAGAAAATATATAATGGTACAAATGACCAATAGTCATATAATGACTACAGTTCATGATAAGCTTTTTAAAGCGCCATGCAGGTCCTAATAATAAAATTTACGTTGCTGTGAATGAGTTGTGGAGGAGGGCGATGATATTTGAAAAAAGAAGGAGTCGGGAAAAGGAAATCAGGAAAAGCGCCATTCTCAAAGCGGCAAGAAAATTGTTTTTTGAAAGAGGTTTCAAGTCTGTAACTGTCGAAAGCATTGCAAAAAAAGCTGAACTGAGCAAAGGGGCGGTCTATCTCTATTTTAAAAGTAAGGATGAGATATACAGTCAAATCCTTCTCAACGATATTGATAAGTTTCACGAAAAGGTAGCTGGTTTGTGTAAGAACGGTGGAAGCGCTTCTGATATGCTAAGCCGGCTTTCCGCAGTATATGTGGATTTTTTTCTCAAAGACAGAGAGCTTTTCAGGATTCTTATCACCTTTATGCTTCATGCCAATCACAGCAATTTGCCGGAAGATCTTCAAACCCATATTATTAAATCAACAAATCAAACAGTAGACATTATAGAGAAAGTATTTCAGTACGGTATAGATAATGGAGAGTTTTCATCATCCCTGAACGTCCGTAAAATCAGGAATGCCCTCTGGGGGTTTCTCAATGGTGTCGTCTCTCTCTATATATTCATAAGTGCGGAATCAAGGAGAGAGGAGTTAATCAGGTCAACAATCACCGCAGGTTTAGATGTCTTCATCGAAGGTCTGAAAAGAAACTAATGTGGGAAGAACTGCTGTCGTTGAGTAATAGTATTGAACAATGAGGAGAAAACTAGAACAAAGATAAAGGAAGGGAGGGTTTTTTATGAGCAATGTGCTGGTGAATACAAGGGATCAGCTGTTTGTTCTTTTTGAGCAACTGGGTGTTGAAAAGTTGTTCGAAAAAGAGAAGTTTGCCGATGTCTCTAAAGAAGTGGTGTTAATGTTGCAAACCGAAGCGGAAAAGCTGGCAGTGAACAGCCTCTTGCCTGCGTACACCATTGGCGACAAGGAAGGGTGCACCTTTAAGGACGGAAAGGTGTCTGTTCCTGAATCTTTCCATGATGTCTATAAAAAATATGTAGAAGCTGGGTGGCTTTGCGCCATGGAGTCTCCTGATGTAGGAGGCCAGGGGTTGCCCATTTCCGTGACTACTGCCTGCTCAGAGTTTATGTTTGCCGCCAATTTTCCTTTTCTTATGTATCCGGGGCTCACACACGGCGCTGCCCGCTTGATCGAGATGCACGGTACGGAAGAGCAAAAAAAC
Organism: Syntrophaceae bacterium; assembly: GCA_003508565.1. GTDB lineage: Bacteria > Desulfobacterota > Syntrophia > Syntrophales > UBA2185 > UBA2185. Next base: position 2,470 of record DNUI01000251.1, on the reverse strand, counting down.
AAGTACATGTACACGATGTATGCCGGTAAGTGGGGGGGGACAATGTGTCTGACCGAACCGGGAGCAGGAAGCGATGTGGGCGCTCTGAAAACAGTGGCCAAGAGATCACCTGATGGGACATTCAGCATTACGGGAACCAAGATATTCATTTCCTGTGGTGATCATGACCTTACAGAGAATATCATTCACCCTGTCCTTGCCAGAATTGAAGGTGATCCTCCCGGGACGGCGGGAATCTCTATCTTCCTCGTTCCCAAATACCGTGTTAACGATGACGGCACTCTCGGAGAATTCAACGATGTACGGACGGGTAACGTCGAGCATAAAATGGGCATCAAGGGTTCTGCCACCTGTACGTTGAATTTCGGTGATGAGGGAAAATGCATAGGAGAACTGTTGGGAAGAGAACGTCAGGGATTGAGGATAATGTTTGATATGATGAATGAAGCAAGGCTTGAGGTAGGGATGCAAAGCCTGGGTCATGCGACGGCCGCGTATGAACATGCCGTTCACTACGCGAAAGAAAGGATCCAGGGCCATGCCATCTGGGAGATGAAGAATCCTGATGCCAAAGCTGTTCCCATCATTCAGCATCCGGATATACGAAGGAAGCTTTTATGGATGAAGGTCCATGTAGAAGGCATACGAGCCATGCTCTACTTTACGGGCTTCTGTATGGACATGGCAAAAGTATCGGATACGGAAAAGGAGAGAGAAAAATGGAGAGGACTGGTTGAACTTCTCATTCCTGTCTGCAAGGCGTATTCTTCGGAAAAAGCTCAATGGGTCTGCTCTACAGCCATTGATGTGTACGGCGGATACGGGTACTGTTCCGATTATCCTGTTGAACAGTATTTTAGAGATTGTAAAATTGCCAGTATCTATGAAGGGACAAATGGCATTCAGTGTCTCGATCTTGTCGGCAGGAAGCTTGGTGCGCGAAAAGGCGCGGACGTCATGAACCTCTTTGGCGAGATCAATGAGACTATTATGAAAACAAAGCAGTGTGAGGACATCAAGAGGCATGCCGCGTATCTGGAGGAGGCGTACAACGCGTTGATTGATCTCACCATGCATTTTGCGCAGCTCGGAAAGAGCGCCGGTTTTCTCTTGCCGATCTTGAATGCGACTCCTTACATGGAAATATTTGGTGATGTCATTATCGGGCATTTTCTGATGCAGGCCGCGGACATCGCCCAGGAAAAGCTGAATGACATCTACAGGAGCAAAAACGTGGGAGATTCAAAAGGCAAGAAACGTGCTCTGATCCATGAAGATCGCGACGCTGCATTTTATGACGGCAAGGTTGCCTCTGCGAAGTTCTTTGCAGTGGAAGTCCTTTCCACCGTGAAGGCACAATGTGAAGCGATCAAATTTGGTGAGAGAATACCTATCGAAATGGCGGACGAATCTTTTACCTATTAGACTTGGATTAAAAAGGAGGAGAAGTATGACATACAACATTAAAAAAGCCGCAGTCTTAGGCGCAGGGGTTATGGGCGCATCCATAGCGGCCCACCTGACCAATGCGGGGATCGAGTGTGTACTGCTCGATATCGTTCCTTTTGAACTAACGCAGGCTGACAAAGAGAAGGGCTTGAACGAGAAAAGCCCCGAGTGGCGCAACAGATTCGCGGCGAGCGGATTGGATACCGTAGTAAAGTCCAAACCAGCCGCATTCTACACGAAGAAAAACGCCTCCATGATCAAAATCGGAAATTTTGAAGACAACCTGAAATGGCTTTCCGATGTTGACTGGGTGATTGAGGTCGTCATCGAAAATCTCAAGATTAAACAGGAACTTTTTGCCAAAGTGGAAAAGATTATAAAGCCGGACTGTATTGTGTCGACGAATACTTCAGGCATTCCCATTAAGGATATTTCCGCCAATTTTGGCGCGAA
>DNUI01000251.1:0-394 GCA_003508565.1 Syntrophaceae bacterium | reverse complement strand
GGATCGATGAAGTGGATGCGGTCATTGGAAAAGCCCTGGGAAGGCCGGGTTCGTCGATCTTCGGGACCCTTGATCTGGTAGGACTGGACACAGGCTACCACGTCATGAAGAACCTCTATGAGGCGGTGCCTGACGACGAAATGAGGGATTATTTCATTCCCACGGATGTCATGAACTCAATGATGGAACGGAAATGGCTGGGAAACAAGACAAAACAGGGATTCTACAAGCGGGCAGGAGACAAAGGGAAAAAGGAAAAACTGGTTCTTGACTACAAAACGATGGAGTATGTGCCTTCAACCAAACCGAAGTATGAGTCGATCGGCCTCGCAAGGAAGGTGGAAGACGATGTTCCTAAAATGATCAGAACGGTATTTAACGGCACGGATGTCGC
>DNUI01000290.1 GCA_003508565.1 Syntrophaceae bacterium | reverse complement strand
TTATTCCCGACTTGATGAATTACTTAGGAGAGATTTATTATGTGGGGCTGTTGAGTGCTGCCGAATATCATGGAGCTGCACATCAACGTTCTCAGATTTTTCAAGTAGTGGTAGCGAAAAATAGAAGGCCGATCAGATGCGGTAAAATAAAGATTGATTTTATTGTCCGTAAAAACGCGTCCAAAATCCCGACTCAGAATAGAAATACTCCAGCGGGTATTATAAAAATATCAACTCCGGAAATAACTGCACTTGATTTGATCGGCTATGCCAGGCATTGCGGCGGCATAAACAACGTTGCCACTGTTCTGGCGGAACTCGCAGAAAAAATTGACAGCAAACGTTTGGTCGCGGCTGCCAAACTTTCACCGATAGCCTGGGTGCAGCGGCTTGGTTACTTGCTTGATCTAACCGTCAAAGGAGATAAGACTGAAGGTATTGCCGCATATGTTAAGAATAAATTTCCTGTTCGCATTCCTTTGATGCCGTCAAATAGCATAAAAGGCGCAAAAATGGATGCCCGCTGGCGTGTGCTTATTAATGCTAAAGTGGAGGCAGATATTTGATTCCTCGTAATTTCATACAAGAGTGGCGGCAAAATGCACCGTGGTCTCAAGATGCTCAACTGGAACAAGACTTAATTATTTGCAGAGCTCTTGTGGAAATTTTCAGTCATCCTGAATTGGCCGCAAACCTGGCATTTCGAGGCGGAACAGCTCTATTTAAGTTATATCTGGCGCCAATGCGCTATTCCGAGGATATTGACCTGGTACAGATAACCTCCGGCCCCATTGGGCACATTATGAGTACGCTTCAAGAGAAGCTTAATCCCTGGTTGGGAAATCCGAAACGGAAACAATCTGAAGGAAGGGTGACTCTGACTTATCGCATGGAATCGGAAGATGGCTTGCCATTGAAACTAAAGATAGAAATAAACTCTCGTGAGCACTTTACTCTTCTGGGATATAGAAAGCACAGATTTGATGTTGATTCGCGCTGGTTTTCCGGTAGCGCGTCCATACCGACTTATCAGCTTGATGAACTTCTAGGGACTAAGGTTCGTGCTCTATATCAGCGGAAAAAAGGACGTGACTTGTTTGATTTATGGGCGGCGTTCAATACCACAAAGGTTAACCCCAAAAAAGTGATAAATTGTTTTTTGCACTATATGGAAAATGAAGGGCATAAAGTTTCTCGTGCAGAATTTGAGAAAAATTTATCTGAAAAGCTTGACGATCACAATTTTATCAGAGATATTGAACCATTGATCATTACGGATACTGGATACAACATCACAAAAGCAGCTGCGCTTGTGATGAATAAGTTAGTGCCGCTGATTCCCGGCGAGCCGTGGCAGAAAAGAAAGAGTGATCTGTCGGGGCGTTGAAGCAGTCGTTTTATTGTTTTATTTGGCACCATTGCTTATTTCCTCAACTGTTGTAAGATTGCAATGGAATATTACAATAGCAATGTAATTATGTTAATCGAAAAAACACAGATATTTTATCGGTAACCCCAATGGGTCTAGTCAACAATTTTTATTATGTGTATAAACATATACTTGGCTTGACTTATAGTATCCAAACAAGATGTGCCTTGACAATTGTTACATCTACTAAGCCATAATAGTCAGGTTAAAATTGAATTGAAGATTACCAAATGCAAATGTTTTAAAATCCCCCATTTTATGAGAAGGTAATTACGAACATACAAACCACTTCATTTGTACAAAAGGGATGAAGGGTGTTACTTTATTACGTTTTTTTCGATGCCGACGATGTAAAATCAATCATTTGATTATGAATTCTTTTGCAGGGCTATATTGTCTGTCTTTTCCTGAAGTCACAAAATAACTAGAAGGTGTGTCTGCAAACAGCACATTTGATCCCAGATTTCCAAAGTTAAGTTCGGCGTCCACAAGAGGCAAGGTAATTTTTGACGGATACTCTGGTGAACTATATATCTTTACTTTTCCAATAGAAGGCGAGGGGAAATGGGTGTATGGAAAATCATAATAAAATGATTCAGCACACGCTATTTCTAATCGAATACGATGTCCTGTTAAAAAAAGGTTGGATGTGGGCCATATTTCGATAAGGAACTCATATATCTTCCTTCGCTTCAACTTTTCCTCCTTTAAATGGGGATGGAAAGGACGATAAGGAAGAGAGCGCTCCTCATCTATCTCTCTATGCGAAGCTTTAAGCCATCCTTTGGAGATTACCCTAAAGCGACCATCTTCGTCCTCATCGCATAATTTGATAAGAAAACTTGTATCTCTCGCACTACAAGATGCATAGAGTTTTAGCACAATGTGCCCAGTTATTTCTACCTCGGAGCATAGGATAGGGCTTCTATAGATCAGTTGGGGAAGTCCCAGGTGACCCGAAGATAGTGGCCAAGAGAGGTAAGAAAGAGGTTTCTCCCCCTCTACTGGTTGTTTAACACTCAAATTACCGATCTTTCTTTTCCCTTTATCTGATCTCAGGAAGAGGTCAATATATTTTGTCCTAGCAATGGGCCATTCCTGTTCAGACCTCCATTTATTTTTACCCATTATCCAGATGTTTATAGGGGGATCTTTATCTACCCCTGTATTCATTCCTTTAAGCCAGTGATCATACCAACGCAGTGATTCCAAACGCCAAGAACAATAGGGACGAAATGGTACCTGAGGAGGACCTACGAGCATCCGCTTCGGCCCCTCAGCATCACGATATGCATCAAATACGCCTCGTAAGTGCAAGCCAACAGCGTATTCCCACCCCGATCCTACATATACAGGAATCTTCAGCTTACCTTTTCCCCAATATCCGGAGCGCTCACGCATGTAAGTATCGTCATACTTATGCTTTTGAGTAATGAAACTCCAAGCTAAAGACAGAAAAGAAACCCAGTTCATTTTGTTTTTTTTACCACTTTTATCTCGAAAAAATATCAGGTGATCGGCAATCCAAAAATATGCCATTAAAAAATCAAAAAGGCTCATTTTGCCGCCATGATAACAGCAGTCGCGGTACAAGTCATAGATAGGGTCATAGGTAAAAATACATTTCAGATGAGGAGGATTTTTTTTAGCAATGAGCAACTGTACAGTACCAAAATAGGACATACCAATCATGCCCACATTTCCATTGCACCAAGGCTGATTAGCAATCCATTCCACTAATTCTGCTCCGTCTTGTATTTCGCGATCATTGAACAAAGTAAATTCTCCGCCGGTATGTCCGGATCCTCTAGAATCTGCAATCACATGAACATATCCCCGACTTACAAAAAACTCGGTATCTCCAGCTTCGTTACACAAACTAGGAGAATCACTTCCTTGTAATTCTTTTGTATAGTTTGACATGGCTAAAAGCGCCGGATACTTTCCTTCTTTGTCAGGACGATAAATATCAAGAGCAATGCGCAAACCATCTGAAACAGACACATAAACATCCTTTTCCATGGTAATCCCATGCTGTGGTTTTGATAACTCCGGAGATACTGGCGTTTCATTGTATGGGTACTGTGGTGCAGCTTTACATCGAAAATCGGCAGGCTTTGGTGGGAATTTTTTTATTCGTAAAAATCTCAATTTTCTCTTACCTTCTTTTTAAATTATGGGACATTAATTATTTTACCCTAAGAATGGTAAAGTTTTCCATCAATGAAGACAACACCTCTACCATCCCACTTTTTTTTACCTTATTATATAAACGTTTCCTAGGCTGCTTTGACAATTTGGCATTTAGTGCAAGACTAATACTGTTCTCCTTTCCTTAGAATGTCATACCTTCAGGATCTCCTTTGCATTTTTAAGGAGAATCATTTCCTTGCCCTGGTCCGTTAAATCAAGTTCGAGAAATTCCTTGAGTGCCACTTTAGGTTTGACGAATGGGAAATCGCTGCCATAGAGAACTCTTTCATAGCCGAAATTCTTTATTAACGATGAGACCGTTTCCCTCCAGAAATCCCGTGTGAGAAATGGGGCATCGATTCCGTGACGTCCAGAGAAAGCATATACATCTTCAAATGAGGCAGTAAAGGCGATATCGGTATAGACATTCCGGTGCTTCTTCATAATCTCTCTTGTTTCCTCAAAGAATGGAATGCCCATGTGGGCAAGGATGATGATCAACTTGGGAAATGTTTCGGCAATTTCAACTACATCCTGGGGATGGCCGAATATCTCCATGCCGGGAACAGGATCACCGCCAGTATGCATGAGCAAGGGAATACCGTATGCTTCTGCCTGCTCGAAGACCGGAAAGAGCCTCCTGTCATTGAGAAAGAAGTGCTGCATGCAGGGAACGAGCTTCATGCCCGCTAGACCGTAAACCTTCATCATCCGACCAAACTCATCAAGACACTGAGGGTCTTTTGGGTGGACACCACCGAAGCAAATAATATTTTTATTTTCATTCTGAATCTTGCCGAGCCATTCGTTGTATGTGTAAAAATAACATTTTGAATAACATCGGTCAGACTCAGCGGCAAACCGGAGGTTCTTCGATTCAAAAGGTATCGTACTTTCCCATTCCGGCAGTATTACATATTTTAAGACATTAACGCCTTTATACTCTTCAAAAAGATCTTGAAGAGTCGGTCTGCAGCAAAAACCAAGTTTGCTGTGTCCTGTGTAATTTACCATATAATCATCAATAATGTCTTCGGGAAAGAGATGAATGTGTACATCAATCAGTTTCATTATTAACCTCCATTTTTTAGTTTTTTTTCAAACAATCCATTTAAGATGGCGACTATCTGAAATATGAATTATTTACAGCAAAAATTTTCTGAACCACGCTACGACAACAGGGGTAAACAGTGATGGATATTCAAGCGGAAGCATGTGCCCTCCGCCGGGAATAATCTCAAACTGCCGGTATGAAGGGTCAAGCCGTTCAAAGATAGTCTTCACATAATCAGGTGGAATCAATCTATCGTTCTCACCCACGACAATTTTTACCGGCCGGTCTATGCTCATAAATCCGCCGTTACAATTCGTATTGATCATGGAATAGAATGATCCTGCAGTATAGCTCCATGTCATGTGCGCGTCCTTTTTTAGCAGCTTAAATAAGCGCATGTCGTTGAAGACCCTGCTCCAGTCAAGGGCAAGGGTAAGGGGGATAGGAATGCCGGAGAATAATTTCATCGTGAACAGAAAATAATATGTTATGATATAAAACAGCGCAGGGAAACGTGAAAAACGGTAAAAGTCCCTGAAGTCTATAGCATTATGACACAAGACCGCTTTAAATCGTCTCTCAAAAATCGACGCATATAGCGAGCAGATACCGCCGAAACTCGAACCTAGTAATCCGATATTCTGATTATAATTCTCCAGGGCAAAGCTTGCCGCATCCGATATATTGTGAATAATATCCTCAAAGTAAAATCTCCCCCTTTTTCCCTCACTGAGGCCATGGCCGGTCAAGTCTATACCGATGACCGTAAACCCCTGCGCAGACAACTGGGAAAGAAACGGATCATACAAGCCCGAATGACACCCCATTCCGGGAACAAATACGATTACCGGCTCAGACTTTTCCCTTTCATATATATTCAGATTGATCATGCGATTATTTGACGATATCAATTTTCGGACATAATTATTTTCAGTCATGGCCACACCTCGCTTATTCCAGATTTTTGGCAAAATTCTCCATAAAGCTCGACATTAATCCGCTTCATTCTTTGTCATGACGTAATAGATATTTGACCGCAATCCAGGCATGCCACCATGGCCCGAAGATTACTGCAACGAGTGTTACACCGCACAATAACATGATTTTTTCGTTCATTATAATCGCAATGAATAAAAACCAGAAACTGAGCGCCTTCGCAATGCTCACAAATCCGAAGCTCTTGGAAAGAATGCCATATCTGAAAACAGCATATGCAAATATCCATACCCATAATCCTACAAATAAAAGCTCAAACATTACTCCCCACTTGAGAGAGAAGAGAATGTCCGCCACACCTGCACTTACCTGATTTTGATTCGTGGTTACATGAATAATCCACCAGGAGAAAAAAGCTATTGTTCCCATATGACCGAAATAGGCCAGATTGCTGCCTAATGTAGCAAGGCCGTTGTTGGCTTTTTTTAGTAGCTCTCTTTCTGCCGGAGTGATTGCCACGCCCAGAATCGCAATCAGTATAAATGCCCCGCAGAGCAACAAGAAGAACCATGGACTATCCTGATAGAGATTGCCGAAACCTTTTGTGATTAAATTATCAACACCCAAACCCAATGCGGATAATGCAATGACTTCGAAAAGAACACATTGCAGTATCGATACAACCCCTCCCAGTTTTAAAATACTTTGTTTCTGATCAGCAACGCTTGACATAATTTTGCCTCCTTTGTTTAATGTGTTAATTAATATTCAAGACCAAAAGATTTCGCTATCCTTTCAACTTCTTGTATTGGGTTCACCCAGGGATCATACCCGGTGATCTGTATTTGTATGTGCTTATTTTCCAGTTGTTGCTTCAGCTTAGTGATGAATATCCCCTTACCGTCGGTGCAGAGAGAAGGTATCAATTTTTTCATCATCTCATATTTCGGATTTGACAGGTTATCGGATTCAATTCCCATAGATTTTAATTTTTTCGCGGATGATATTAAATCGATCGTTTTTGTGACACCGTCGGTCGGACTGTCGTTGACGGCGACAATGCCTATGATTTTATAGCCCGACGAAATATAATCATGAATATGTCTGACAATTTTGTTCGCCTCTTTTTTGCACAGCCGTGCATAGTTTAATATCCATATTCTCATGCCAAGTTGAACAAGTGTTTCAAAGGGATGAGGCAAATGCGTGAGAATCAGCGGCTGGTATCGAAAATATTGATTTCTCGAAACACCGCCCCACCCGAGACGTTCAAGACAGGGTATCGGTTCGATACCGATTCCATTATTAATAAATAGATTTGTCAGATTATGACATACCCCCTTTTCTACAGCTATACCGGGAAATCGTAGATTCTGATTCAATAAGCATTGGCTTATAAAGACGACCCTTCCACTTCTCTTATCTTTGCATTCCATTGCATGCTCCTATCGACTAATATATATATCATCTATAAGTTAGATTATCTAATTATATGCCAAAAAAAATACTATTTCATATTTAACGCAATCTTTTCCATTATTTTCATAAGATCACTTCTTTCCTTTTCACTCAGAATTTTAAGCCAAAGATTTGTTATATTTTGATGTACTTTTTTATGCTCGGCACATGCCATTTCTCCATGCTTCGATAGTTGCACAAGAACGATACGTCTATCATCTTCACTCCGATATCTTTTAACGAAGCCTTTCTTTATCAGTTTGTCCACCATGGCGGTCATGGTGCTCTGTTTAACGCTGGCTTTCGACGCCAACTCCTGCATTGTAATTTCTCTCTGATTGCCAATTATTTCGATAGTATGAATCTCATGAAACGTTACCTCCTTCATGAGGCCTTTCTTGAGATGTTCAATCTCATAGAGCATTAAATTCGAATATATTTCATGCACTAAAATATAATACTTATCTAGTGATTTGTTCAGTTTCATTTATATTGATTACCTAAATAATTTATAGTCTAATATATTAATACATACTTTTATTTTATAGTCAATATTTTTTCTATTTATGAACCCCTCCCGCAGAATGCCCCGCCCTGTGGGCGGGGTAATTCACTAATTTTTTTTAATTTCAACATCTAGTAAAGTGCATAACCTGAATAATCTAAAGGTCACTTGGGGTCACGCGTCGGAATTATTAAGTTGTAATGAGACCCAAGCTTCAGAAACATAGTATACTGAATGGCCTAAAGATCACTTTGGCTTGCCGGTCGAATTATCCCTAATAAGCAGGGATATAACATCCCGCAGTTTGCTGCGGAATGTTTCCAAAGTTTGCTTTGGGGTTCATACCCGTGATTGCTTGTGCATTTCCTTGCCGGACTAATATTTTATTTACGCAAGTAGGTATTTGCCTTGATGTAAAAAGGTCATAGACACAGCAGTACATTTTTTGGTCAGAAGCAAAGAAATTGGCCTACAGCAAATTACCCCTTCTCCAGAGATTACTTCTTTCCTGACGATAAATGCTTTTTCAATGCAGTCAACCCATCCCATATTTCTTCATCGCCAACAAATTTCTTGATATCTGCAACTGAATATTTGATGAAACAGGTGGGCGTTGACTTAATGTTATTTTCTTTAATCTTAGCGCTGAGCAATGGGAAGATTTGTTTTTCATCCATTTTTTTCCACCATATTTTTTGTTCTTTCAAAAAATCAACAAGAGCGTTTTCTTTCTGGATGTGCTTGACCTGCGCCGCTTCAAAAAGCATCTTACGTATATGAAGGATAGAGTTCACGTCAGGACTGGCATTTGCCGCGTAAAGGTAATATTTGGCGTAAATAGGCGTTGCGCTATGAAAGGGAACATCAATAAACGTTATTTTTACCTTGTTTGTCGCCAACAATTCCTTCAATAGAGGTTCTGCTTTTATATCAATACGTTTGCAAGGTGGACAGAAATAGTCGGCAAAGATAACAACTTCGTAAGGTCCTTTGCCAAGAGATGGAATTGAACCAGTCGAATCAAATCCATAGGCCGGCGTAACGGAACCGGAGAAAGTAAATAAAACAAATAAATATCCCAATAAACTGAAGATCAACAACGGCAGCTTATTCAATTTCAACATCGGAAAACTTACCTCCCCTAAAAAATATATCCACATCCGGCTGTGTTTTTCACGCCAGGCGGAAGGGACTTCGTAATTAATTATAAAGGATAAAATCAACATTACGGAAAAAGCAAGACAAAAAGGACAATAAACGTCATTTTGCACCTGAAAAGCATAAAGGTGGACTTCCACGCCCAGCCCCGCCGCCAGCAATGCCCGCACAAGAGATGTCTGTTTAAAAGCGGCAAAGACAATGATTGCCGCCATATAAGCGATGCCGACCCATTTGAGGTCAATTCCGAAAATATCGCCTTTCAGATAACTGCATGCGGTATCGCAATAGTCGTAATACGCCATAAGACCGATGCCTATCAGAGCTAACATGATGGTCATGGCGTTTCGATATTTTTTTATAAAATATTTTATGGTCATTGCTGATGATTTCCTCGTGCGTTTTTCTATATCTTATCTTTAGAAAAATTTCTGCTTAAATTTTAAAGCCACATTGACCAGGCCGATCATCACCGGCACTTCCACCAGCGGGCCGATGACGGCCGCAAAGGCGACACCGGAATTAATGCCGAAGACGGCAATGGCCACGGCAATCGCCAGCTCAAAATTGTTGCTCGCTGCAGTGAAAGCCAGTGTTGTTGTTTTAGAGTAATCCGCGCCCATTTTTTTACCCAGGTAGAACGATACTAAAAACATAACCACAAAATAGATGAGCAGAGGAATAGCAATTCTCACGACATCCAACGGCAGTGTAATGATCAAATTGCCCTTCAGGCTGAACATCACAACGATGGTGAAAAGCAGCGCGATGAGTGTGAGCGGCGAAATCAGCGGCACAAATCGGGAATGATACTTCTCTTTCCCCATGAGATTTACGCCGATTAGTCTGGTCAGCGCACCGGCAATGCAGGGAATTCCCAGATAGATAATAATTTCACACTGCGGTCTCTGCCGCAGTCTACCGCTTGAGGGGTTGTAGGGGGAACCCCTACACACACGCGACAGCGGGTGTGATATAATAGAGTCATGGTTAATATCAATACCGACATATGGCATTGGTATCACAATGTTTCAGAATGTTACTATCACATTCAGATCAGGGTGAAGTATAGGAAATCTTTGCTCAGTAAAAAGTTTGAGGGAGTGATTATCGAGAGTATAAGAGGGATCAAAGAGAGATATGCAATAGAAGTAAGCCATGTTGGTTTTGATCAGAATCATATTCATATGCTTGTGAGGTTTTTGCCGAAGTATAGCGGTGGTCAGGTAATAAGGTTATTAAAAAGTATTTCAGCAAAGGCGGTATTCAGAGAAATACCCGAAGTTAAGGCAGAATTATGGGGTGGCGAGTTTTGGACAGATGGATACTACATTTCAACAATTAGCGGAAAAGGGAACAAGGCAGTGATAGAGAAGTATATCCAAAATCAAGGAAGAGAAAAAGATATTGAGCAATTAAAGTTATTCGAGATTTAACGCCCTGCGGTCTCTGCCGCAGGGTAGTTTACAAAAATTCTTTGATTTATTTATTTTTAATAATAAATAACCTGAATCCGTGGCATTAAA